>JACCZV010000048.1 GCA_013695775.1 Chitinophagales bacterium
GGTCATCATTGTCTCGGCGGCGTTCAGGTTCCATGATCCTGTGAATACCTGACCATTTCCCGTTGTAACTTTTAATACACCGTTTGCCATGAAATTAAACGTGTACCCATTGAACTGAGCTGTCTCATTACCACCGGTATCAATGAACTTCTGAATTTTGTAAATTCCCGGAGATACTTGCTTCATAGCTACATCAACTACAGTAGAAACCTGTTCATCTGCAGATGCAGGAACAACTGAGTTGTCTTTAGAACATGAAGCAAAAAAAAGGCCTGTGAGAACTACCAGCACAGCCATAATTGCATTTGTTGCTTTCATAATTTTTTTGATTTTGTTTCTTCAAAATTCTATCAGATACTCAACAGGCTCAAATGGTTTTTACCTAACCGGGAATTAACCTAATTCAATAAGGCCTTTTCACGGATGAACAGAAAAACCTTTCAGTTAATGAATAGGAATAATGGAACTAAATATTAGTTCCGGAGTTTTATGGGAAATACTAATTACGATTACAAGATGCTATTTATACAAACATCCATCACAAATTATATTGCATAAAATCATTAAACCTCTTACATGAAGCTTATATCATTCTCCATTCTTTCTATTCTTTGCATGATAACTTTTTCATCATGTGCACAAAACAATAAAGCTGAAACGGCTCCTGAAAAGCGCCCCACCCAAAAACCTGAAAAGACTGTTGACCTCTCGCAATACAGTGAAGCTACTTTTGCCGGTGGCTGCTTCTGGTGCGTCGAGGGAGTCTTTGAAAGCGTGAAGGGCGTTGCTGAAGCTGTTTCAGGGTATGCAGGCGGTCAATCGAAAAATCCCACATATGAGGAAGTTGGAAATGGCAACACCGGACATGCGGAAGCTGTGAAAATATATTACGATTCTTCCATTATAGATTATCCTACTCTACTTAAAATATATTTTGCATCAGAAGATCCCACCCAGGTAAATGGTCAGGGTCCCGATCATGGAACTGCGTATCGTTCGATCGTTTTTTACCGCAATAGCCAAGAGAAAAAGATTGCAACCGACTATATTCAGCTATTAAATCAATCTGGTAAATATTCTGCTCCCATCGCTGCGGAATTATTGCCCTTCACTGAATTTTGGAAAGCCGAAGGCTATCATCAGAATTATATTCAGCACAATCCGAATAATCCTTATGTGCAGCATGAATCTATACCGCGTATTAAGAGGTTTCAGAAGCAATTTCCTGAATTACTCATAAAGGAGAAGTCTCTGCTTTAAATTTATGCTGATGTTAGAGTTGGTTTAGAAATTTTTACATTTCCTTAAGATGGGTAAAATAGGCCGGCCTTAGAAAAACAGAAGAATGAGCAAAGAAAGGCGCGCATGTAAAAGGAAAAATAGGTGGTTAACAGATACAGCATTCCAAACAATACATCTCTTTAACAAGAGCCTTGATTTTTCCGCGCGGAGATTGGGATGCGCTTCTGTTTTTCTAAAGCCTTGATTTTTGTTTCTTTTGGATTATGCCAAAAGAAATTGAAACAGTGTAATTACAAAGCGATCAATGATGATGACCGCCGGGGTCATGCACATGGCCATGCTGTAGTTCTTCTAATGTCGCTTGCCTTACCGCCACAACCTCGCCTATAAAATGCAATTGTTTATCTGATAATGGATGGTTGAAATCCATTAATACCTGGTCTACATTCACCTCTTTAATTTCTCCTTCGTAATTATTTCCATCCTGATCCATCATCTGAAGCACAGCGCCAACCTTTAACAGTTCTGGCTCATACTGCCCATTCTCACCTGCAAATGCATTCACCGGAACAGAAACTATATTTTGGGAATCACTTAACCCATACCCGTTCTCCGCATCTATAAGAAAATCAAACGTATCCCCTGCAGACTTGCCCAAAAGGTTCTTTTCGAATTCAGGGAGAAGCTGTCCTGCTCCGAATAAAAAAATAAAGGGTTTCTCAGTTGAAGTTTTTTCTACTTCTATTTCTATACCCTCCTCAGCTATTGTAAGGCGGTAATTTAGTGTTACTACTGTTCGGTTTTCTATGATCATAGGAGAAATTCTGCGAGTGAATTTATAGGCAAGCTAACCAATTCCCAATTATTCATTGACTCTATTTTAATATAATATACCCTGCTGATCATAGGATCCGAAGAATAAGCAAGCAGGAGAAATACTTCAAATATTGTGTGTTTTGGAGGATGAATTAGCTTCATCCTTGACTAAATCATAGGAATGTCAGCCGAGCAATTACTGAAGCAAGAAATCATTCTGATATATTCTGGATATTTGTAACTCTGGCGTAGATAATTCGCCCAGTCTTGGGCTTTCGCTCAGGGCTCGAGCAAACAGAGACTGCGCGAGGAAGTAAGTGAAGTAAAATACCCATTCGTTAATCTTTTATAAAAGGGCTTAGAAAAAATTTCGGAGCTCTTTCTTTTACCAGAATCCTATCCTATGGCAAATCCCCTCTCCTATCTCGTACCATTTTCTTTGGATTACCTTTGCAAAAAAAATTCTCATGCAAAAATACTTTAGTGCGTTTCTATTAGTTGGTTTACTCGTTGCTTTTCAGAACCAAATTAGTGGTCAGAGTTTGAATATTCCTGCTCCGAGCCCTTTCCAAAAAATTACACAAAACTTCGCTACCTCAAAGATATCTATTGAGTATAGCCGTCCTGGCGTAAAGGGGCGGAGCATATTTGGTGCCCTCGTACCTTGATTCTGTTTGGAGAACTGGTGCCAATTCACCTACTAAGATCACTTTTGGTGAAGAGGTACAGGTTGAAGGCAAGAATGTTCCTGCAGGTATCTATGCATTATATATGATTCCTGGTAAAGAACAGTGGACGATGATACTATCGAAAGATACTGCTCTGTGGGGAGCTTTTGGCTACAAGGAAGGAAACGATCTTATGCGTGTTTCTCTTAAGCCAACTACGCTACCTATGAGTATGGAAACGATGACTTTTCTGATTGGAAACGTGAAGCCCACTTCTTGCGACGTCCAATTGCTATGGGATCGAATGATGGTAAGCTTTCATGTAACTGCCGAGATTGATGAAAAGGTTATGGCACAGATAGATCAGGCAATGAAGGGTGAAAAGCCCCCTTACTGGCAGGCTGCAAATTATTATTTTGAAAACGGCAAGGATATCAACAAAGCCTATGAATGGGTGAATAAAGCTATTGCAGCGCGGCCTGAGGCGTACTTTATGATGACTGCAAAAGCAAAGATGGAGCTTAAGATGGGGAAAACATCCGAAGCTATCGAGACAGCAAAACAGGCAATGGAGTTAGCAAGAAAAGAAAAGGATAATAATTATATCGCTCAGAACGAAAAAATTATTGCTGAAGCAAGCGCTAAGAAATAACAATATATAATTTAGCATAAGGGCGGCACATCAACCGCCCTTTTGGTTTTATTCTATTCGTGGTAACATATAACCCGAGAAACAATCTATGAAAGACTTTGTTAACCTATTTTAAATAGTCAATAGTAATAATGAATGTAAGTGATATAAGTAAAGCAATGCGCACCCTTGACATCTGCATGCTAACGACAGTTACTAAAAAAGGGTTGCTCATAAGCCGTCCGATGTCAAATAACCGTGATGTAGAATATGATGGAAATTCCTATTTCTTCACTACTGATGATACCGATATGGTTGAGAATATATCTGAAAACCCGGCAGTAAACCTTACCTACGTTGATGCTGTGCAACAACTATATATTTCAGTAACCGGAAAAGCCAAACTTATAAAGAAGAGAGAAAAGTTAGAAAGCCATTGGGTAGATGAATTGAAGCAATGGTATCCTCAGGGACTTGATCAGCCCGGAATTGTGATGATTCATGTACAGACTCGCCGCATCAAATATTGGGATAAAATGGAAGAGGGTGAAGTGAAAAAACTATTGTTATCTGGTAAGAAGTAGGGGGTTGCTATCGGTTAAATAGTAGTGAATATATATCAATGAGATTATGGTCGGGCCCCACCCTGGACGACGAAGGTGATTAAGTCAAAGTACGCCTACCTCTTTTAAAAAATAGTTGGAATATAATTGCTATCCCCATTACTAACGCGCAACCGATTAAATTTAACCAGAGAAAAGCAACAGCATTCGTCGCGTAAAGAAAAATGATAATTACCTCGGTGATGATAGCTGCAATGAAAACCGCAGTTCCCCCTACCCTCTTAAGAAAAAAAGCAACGAGGAATATTCCTAGAATGTTTCCATAGAACAATGATCCGAGAATGTTAACAGCCTCTATCAGGCTGCCAAGCTTATTTGCCAGCTCAGCTACACCTATCGCGAAAATCCCCCACCCAAGTGTTGCAACTTTTGAAGCTGTCACATATTTCTGCTGTGTTCCATTTTTATTGACCGACCGTTTATAAATGTCAACAATGGTGGTAGATGCAAGGGCATTCAACTCTGCTGCCGTGGAATTCCAGGAGGCACAAAATACCACAGCAATCAGCAGCCCGATCAGGCCCTGGGGCAAATAGTGAAGCACAAAATTGAGAAAGATGTAATTGGTGTCATTTGTATCCGCGGCAGGATCTGCTTTTTTTATAAGACCAATGGCTTCTTTGCGCAGTGATTTGCTTTGTTCATCAAGAGTAGATAAGGACGCTTGCGCTGCAGCAACTTTCTCATCATCTTCAGATTTTAAACCATCTAACAAATCAAAGGAATATTTTTTCTTTTCCGAAACAACTGCCTGATAACGGCTGTCAACTTCTATAAAAGCATCTGCTTCTGACGACAGGCTAATTTTTTCTACCTGCTTTGAATTAAAAAAAATTGGTGCTGAATTAAACTGGTAAAAAGAAAAAAGCAGGGCACCTATCATCAGTATTAAAAATTGCATCGGTATTTTGAGAAGGCCATTCATGAGAAGTCCCTGACGGCTTTGTGCAATTGATTTGCCGGTAAGATATCTGCCCACCTGGGATTGATCTGTTCCGAAGTATGCAAGCGAAAGAAAAAACCCTCCAATCAATCCACTCCAGATGTTGTAGCGGTCATTCCAACTGAAGTTTGTGGTAATCACATTTGTTTTCCCCATCTTTCCTGCTACATGCAAGGCATCTATTATTCCAACACCGTCGGGTAAAAGTTTAACCACCATAAATCCGGCTAAAAACATCCCTATAAAAATCACCAGCAACTGCTGCAGTTGAGTATATGAAACTGCTTTTGTTCCGCCGCTCATGGTATAAGAG
>JACCZV010000088.1 GCA_013695775.1 Chitinophagales bacterium
ATACTACACAGTTTTGTGTCTACCCAGCCATATAAAATCCTACTTTTGCCAACTTCTTTTTATTCAAATCTTTCAATTAAAATGTATCGCACACACACCTGTGGTGAATTACGATTAGAACATTCCCCCCTTAAAGTGACCCTTGCCGGTTGGGTGCAGCGCATCAGGAATTTTGGCGGCATGCTGTTTATTGACCTGCGCGACAGGTACGGCATCACACAGCTTGTTTTCAATCCCGCCAGTAATTCTGAAGCCGTAAAAAAAGCGATTGAGCTTGGCCGTGAGTTCGTAATAACAGTGACGGGAATAGTTGCTGAAAGGTCAAACAAAAATCAAAATCTACCAACAGGTGAAATAGAGATTATAGTCGAAGAATTAAACATATTGAACTCTTCCATAACTCCTCCCTTTACAATTGAAGATGAAACTGATGGTGGTGAAGAGTTAAGAATGAAGTATCGATATCTCGATTTACGCAGGGCACCTAATCAGTATAATTTATTGCATCGGCATGAGGTTGCAAGAGCCGTTCGCGAGTACCTCGATAGCAAAGGTTTCGTGGACGTGGAAACACCACATCTCATAAAATCCACCCCCGAAGGTGCTCGTGATTTTGTAGTTCCATCTCGCCTCAATCCCGGTCAATTTTATGCATTGCCTCAGTCACCGCAGACATTCAAGCAGTTGCTGATGGTCTCCGGATTCGACCGCTATTACCAGATCGTCCGCTGTTTTCGTGACGAGGATTTGAGGCAGGATCGTCAGCCGGAATTTACACAGATAGATTGCGAAATGGCCTTTGTGAAGCGCGAAGATGTGCTACAAATGTTTGAAGGGATGGTTAAGCATGTCTTTCAAAAAGTCAGGCATATTGATCTTGCTGAATTTCCCCGAATGAGTTATGATGATGCAATGCGTCGCTATGGAAACGACAAGCCGGATATTCGTTTTGGAATGGAAATCATAGAATTAATGAACACCGATGATCCATCTCTTTCAGATTTGGTTTCCGGAAGGAGCTTTAGCATATTCGATGATGCTGAACTGGTTGCAGGCATCTGCGTAAAGGGTTGCGCTGAATATTCACGGAAACAAATTGATGAACTCACCGAATTTGTGAAACGTCCCCAGATAGGGTCAGGAGGACTAATCTATATTAAATACGGCAATGATGGTTCCATCAGATCATCCGTGGACAAGTTTTATAGTTCCGAAGATTTATTAAAAATATCAGCACATCTTGTAAGTGAACCGGGAGACCTTATGTTGATTCTTGCAGGTGCAGCAGGTCGTACCAGAAAAGCTTTAAGTGAATTGCGGCTCGAAATGGGTAACCGATTGGGATTAAGAAAGAGGACCAAATACGCTCCACTCTGGGTGATTGATTTTCCTCTTTTGGAATGGGATGAGACAGATAAGCGATGGAATGCGATGCACCATCCATTTACCTCATGGAGCAAGGAAGACAATCAATTATTGGACGTTGACCCTGGCAAGGTAAAGGCAAATGCCTACGACCTGGTGATTAACGGTGTTGAAATTGGCGGCGGTTCCATACGCATTCACAAAAGACAGGATCAGGAACGGATGTTTGCTGTGCTGGGTCTTTCAAAGGAAGAAGCTGAGTCTAAATTTGGATTTATTTTGAATGCTTTTGAATTTGGTGCCCCTCCACATGGAGGAATTGCTTTCGGATTTGACCGATTCTGTTCAATGACAATTCTAAATCAGGAAAACATTCGCGACTTTATTGCATTCCCAAAAAATAATATGGGCCGTGATGTGATGCTAGATGCACCATCATCTATTGATGAAAAGCAAAAGAAGGAACTCGGATTATAAACAGCCCCCTTCTCCTTTGGAGAAGGGATGGGGATGAGGAAATAGAAGTGGGCAAACTATATTTATGAAAATACATCTAAGCTGCTTTTAATATTTATGTCGGCACTTCAATACGATTTCGGTATGATTGGCCTGGGAGTTATGGGAAGCAATCTATTGCTTAACATGGCCGACTCAGGTTTCGCGGTAGCAGGTTATGATCTTGACAAAAATAAATGTGCTGCCCTGGATGAATCCGCTTCACCGGATAAAATTGTTAAAGGATTTTTTGATTTGAATGAGATGATTTCGTCACTGCAGCTGCCACGCAAAGTGATGATGTTAGTACCCGCTGGAAAACCTGTGGATGATGTACTAAACCGAATTGTGTCTCTGCTTGATCAGGGGGATATAGTAATTGATGGCGGCAACTCTCACTATACTGACACACTGAGAAGGGTAAATGCAATGCAGGAGGTAGGAATACATTTTATGGGCATAGGCATTTCAGGCGGAGAAGAGGGAGCGCGAAGCGGACCAAGCATTATGCCCGGAGGTGACCTCAAAGCATATGAAGTCGTTAAGCCCGTGCTCGAAGCAGTTGCGGCAAAGGTGAATGGACAACCATGCGTAGCATACGTTGGAATGGGTGCGGCCGGCCACTATGTGAAGATGGTGCACAATGGAATTGAATATGGCATCATGCAGCTTATCAGTGAAAGCTATTGGCTTCTGAAGAAGGGTGCTGAGTTATCAAATGATCAGCTTCACGAGATCTTCAATAAATGGAATGAGGGAAAAATGAAATCTTTCCTGATAGAAATAACTGCCAATATTTTAATGCAGAAAGATGATATAACCGGTAGCTCTCTCATCGAAATGATCTCCGATATGGCTGGTTCAAAAGGTACGGGAAAATGGACCTCGCAGGATGCGATGGACATGGGTGTTCCTGTTCCCATTATTGACATGGCTGTTGCTATGCGCGATCTGTCAGCTTATAAAAAGGAAAGGGGAGAAGCTGCAATTTTGTATAAATCGGGCACTCTCAATATTCATCATACAGAAGATTTTATATTACAGATTCATGATGCACTATATTTTGCAACCATATTGTGTTATGCACAGGGCCTGGCTTTGTTGTATAGGGCTTCAGAAGTACTTCACATGGACATATTAATTTCAGAGGTGATACGTGTATGGCGTGGCGGATGTATCATAAGAGCTGCATTTCTTGATGATTTGACTGAAGCTTTTCAAGGAAACAATAAGCTGCCCAACATCCTGCTTGATGCAGTACTTGCTGAAAAGGTAATGTCACACGAAAAATCTATTCGCTCTGTGGTAGCAGAAGCGGCGTTGAGCGGGATTCCTGTGGCAGCTCATATGGCCGCGCTTTCTTATTTTGATGCATATAGAAGCGAGCATCTACCCACCAATCTTATTCAGGCTCAGCGTGATTATTTTGGAGCACATACTTATCAGCGTACAGATGTCGGAGGATCATTTCATACGGAATGGAAGCAAGCAAAACCTTAACTAAAGATGCATAACACAAAGCGTCCCGACGCATCATTGCTTTTTATCTTCGGCGGCAGCGGCGACCTGAATTTTCGAAAACTTTCTCCCGCATTATATAATTTATTTCTTGATGACCTGATGCCCGAGAAGTTTGCTATTGTCGGTCTTGCGCGCGGAGAATATACCAATGTTGCATATAGAAAGCATCTTTTAGAGGGAATAAAAAAATTTTCACGACGAAAAAAAGACCTGGGTATTAAGTGGAAGGTATTTGCTAAAAATATTTCCTATTGGCAGATGGAAGCCGCAGATAAGCAGGGTTATAAAAAGATAACAGAGATTGTTGAGCAAAAGGAAAAAGAGTGGGGCATTCATCCGCAGGTAATTTTTTATATGGCAGTGGCACCCCAACTGGTTCCCACCATTGCTGAACAACTTGGAAAGCTTAGTGTCTGTGCCGATCCGAAATACGCACGCATTGTGGTTGAAAAGCCCTTTGGTCATGACCTGGAAAGTGCCCACCAGTTAAATGCACTTCTTCTCAGACTCTTTGCGGAAGAGCAGATTTACCGCATCGACCATTATCTGGGAAAGGAAACTGTGCAAAATATCCTTGCACTTCGATATGCAAATACTTTATTCGACCCCATCTGGAACCATCATTATATAGATCATGTGCAGATTACAGCTACTGAAACTGTAGGACTGGAAAACCGTGGTGGATATTTCGATAAAAGTGGTGCGCTTCGCGATATGGTTCAAAATCATATCCTGCAACTGATTTGCATGGTTGCTATGGAACCACCGATAGCCTTCGACGCGAATGAAATAAGAAACAAAAAGGTAGATGCATTGAATGCAATTAGACGCATTCCTAAAGACAAGGTGCACGATTATGCAGCACGGGGACAATATTCTGCAGGCTCTATTGATGGTAGAAAAGTTTCTTCATACAGGCAGGAGAAAGATGTCGCCACAGATTCTAAAACTGAAACCTATGCGGCAGTAAAATTTTACATCGATAATTGGAGATGGGAAGGAGTACCTATTTATGTACGTACCGGAAAATATCTGCAGCAGAAAACGACAATTATCACCGTACAATTCCGGCCGGCCCCACATTATGCATTTCCTCCTGAAGCCGCAGACACTTGGCGTCCGAACAGGTTAACAATCAGCATACAGCCGGCTATGGATATACGTTTGCGCTTTCAGGCAAAGCAACCCGGGCAGTCAATGGTGCTCGACCCTGTAGACATGGTTTTCAATTATAATGATGC
>JACCZV010000110.1 GCA_013695775.1 Chitinophagales bacterium
TTCTTACGCTGCACGAGCTCTCGCGCTTTGCGGGCCGCATTGCGGGCGGTGGCGGTAAGCACCACCTTGTTGATGATGATCTTTGCCTCGCGCGGATGTTCTTCGAGATAGTTGGTGAGCATTTCACCCACACTGGTATCCACTACACCAACTACTTCAGAGTTGCCGAGCTTAGACTTGGTCTGTCCCTCAAACTGGGGCTCGGGTACTTTCACTGATATTACAGCGGTAAGGCCTTCACGAAAATCGTCACCGGTGATTTCGAAATCAATTTTGCCAAACAGGTTACTTTTCTCGCCATAGGATTTAAAAACTCTTGTAATGGCTCTTCTGAAACCCGAAACGTGTGTACCCCCTTCCAATGTATTGATGTTGTTGACGTAGGAATGCACATTCTCATTGTAGGCAGTGTTGTATTGCATCGCAATCTCAACGATCACCTGATCGCGGGCACCTTCCACTACAATGGGTTCTGGGATGAGGGGCACACGGGTTCCATCAAGATACTGAACAAATTCTTTTAACCCGCCCTGTGAAAGGAAGATTTCTGTGGTATGGTTGCCTTTTTCATCACGCTCTCTTTTGTCCGTAAGAGAAAGCTTAATGCCTTTATTCAGGAAACTAAGTTCTTTCAATCGGGCGGCGATGGTCTCCGATTTATATTCTGTGGTCTTGAAGATGGTATCATCGGGAAGAAAGGTGACATCTGTTCCGGTGCGATCCGTTTTGCCGACCACTTTTACAGGATACATGGGTTTTCCCTGCTGATATTCCTGCATGTAAATTTTACCTTCACGATATACCACGGCCGTCAGATGTGCAGAGAGGGCATTCACACAGGAGACACCTACGCCATGCAATCCGCCCGATACTTTATATGTATCCTTATTAAACTTGCCACCGGCATGAAGCACCGTCATCACCACCTCTAAGGCAGACCTTCCCTCCTTCTTGTGTATTTCTGTAGGTATGCCACGTCCATCGTCTGTAACGGTAACAGAATTATCCTCATTAATGAATACATCAATGTTTTTGCAGTGTCCCGCAAGAGCTTCGTCTATGGAGTTGTCTACAACTTCATAAACCAAATGATGCAGCCCACGGGTGCTGATGTCGCCAATGTACATGGCCGGACGTTTTCGAACGGCCTCTAGCCCCTCTAAAACCTGGATGTTATCGGCAGTGTAATCGTTTTTTTTCTTACTTGATTTTACCTCTTGCTTCAATTCTTCCGTAATCACTATTTCTGGGGTATTTATACTATGAAATTTTGCTATACAAAGGTATTCTTTAATATGCGGAAAACGTAGAATTTGCCCCCTCGATGCCTTATTTTATGAACAGTAAATTGTTCAAAATTCCTGGAATTTCCTACTTAGCGGAACAACCCAAAAAGCTTCATAAACATGGCATCATTTTTAATTCCTTCCGACAACCTACCAGCCTTACATTAATTTCAAATAATTTCTCTTATAATAATGAAAAATTTCCACCGAATAATAAAATTGCATTACGTAATGCCTTCATTTCTGCCCAGGTTTATCTCAATTTTTCACCTTATCATCATATTTTTTATGTCAACTGCTTCTCCGCTTATGGCACAAAAGGATAAGCCTGTGGTGCCCCAGCTTCCCATAAATTCTGAGGACAGCCTCGTTTACTACATGGAAGTTATTGCGATTGATAATATAGATAAAATGGAGCTTTTCAAACGTGCCGGCATCTGGATCAATGAGTACTATAAAAATCCGTCTGGACTCATCGAAGAAACGGATTCTGTAAATGGGAAAATTGTTCTAAAACCCCAATTCGCAACCTACCGGACACTTAAAAATGATGTGAAGGCCCAATCGGCAATAGTAAGATATACCCTTGTGCTCGGATTTAAAGATGGAAAATACCGTTATGAAATTAAAGATGTCAATTTAAAGGCTGAGAGCTATTTTCCAATAGAGAAATTATTCGATGAGCAAGATGCCAACGTTGCCGACAACTTTAACACCTTGAATGAGGCGGATGTCATGCTACGTGGCCTCATTAATAATCTTAAAGAGAAGATGAACGAGCCGAGCGTGAAGGTGAAAAAAGATGAATGGTAGCTATTGTGTCTGCAATACAACCTCCATTATATAAGACTGACGAATCTTATCATCAATCAGACG
>JACCZV010000121.1 GCA_013695775.1 Chitinophagales bacterium
TATTGCCCCAGCTTATTGAATTGCAGGGGTTTCCCTCCATGTTTGCCTATCAGCATTGGGTGGCATTGAAGTATAAGAAACATTTTACTATTCCTGAAAACACCACACACCTCTTCAATGATCTTACAGATGAGACATATATTAAGCGATTGAAAAAATGGATTGTTGATGAAGAAGATCCGCAACAAGTCATCTTATTAGAAATAGAGCCGGAGAAGCAAAAAACGAGGGTAGATTTTGAGCTTACAAAAAAATTCTTTGGGATTGAATATGTCTGCATCAGCATATTGATGCTTGAGGGAAAACAATTATTTTATGAAAAGAAGGGCAGGAAGATTCCCATCAGGCGCATATACAGCAGGGTGATCTTCGACGAATTTGTAAGGCGCACAGATCTGCGCTGCGAGTTTAATATTACAGAGGAAGCCGATGTTAGCTGGGTTAATCATCCCAACTGGTTCTTTCGTATCAGCAAATATTCAATGCCATTCATCAATAGCCCTTACGTACCAAATACAAAATTTTTGAATGAAGTAGGATCTACTCCCGAAGATTTAGAAAATTATGTGCTGAAGCCACTATTTTCTTTTTCAGGCAAAGGAGTGATCTTCGATATTAAAGCAGGAGATATAGAATCTATTATGAATCCGCAGAACTACATCCTTCAAAGAAAAGTCCAGTATGCTCCTGTAATTCAATCTCCATCAGGTCAGGTGAAAGCGGAGATCCGCCTTTTGTATACATGGCTTAAAGACGAACCCGCACCGATGCTCACCATAAATCTTGTGAGGCTGAGCAGAGGAAAAATGATTGGGGTAGATTATAACAAAGACCTTGAGTGGGTTGGTGGAAGTGTAGGATTTTTTGAAGTGTAATGGCATTATATCCTCTCTGATCTCATACCTTTGTAAGCACATCAATCAATGAAACCATTTTTTTTTGTTCTTCTCTTTATCATTTTTTTTATAAGCTGTTCGAAGAACGAATCGAAGCACCCATCAGATATTTTCTCGTTGACACTTATTTCCGTTGATCGCGATTCATATTCATTAAACGATCTTAGGAAAAGCAAAGGGTCGGTGATTGTCTTTCTTCAGCCCGAATGTCCATTCTGCAATTCTTATGGAAGAACCTTAAAGCGGTTAGATAGTATATGCATGCAAAAAAAATTATCTTTCATTGGAGTAGTGTCAGGAGAAAATTATTCCGAAGCAGAAATAAAGATGTACATGGATAAGCATCATTTGGTAAATCCCATATTACTCGATCCTGATTTCAGGCTTCAAAAACAGTTGAATGCTACCATTACCCCAGAAGCTTTTCTCATTAATAATAAAGGTGAAATGCTCTATCGCGGAATGATAGATAACTGGGGTTATGAGATCGGTAAAGTGCGGGCAAAAGTTACTGATCATTATCTTCTGGATGCTATAGAGGCATATCTTCAAAACAAACCCATTGCTCCTGATTCTACTAAAGCTATCGGGTGCTACATTGAATAAAACTTTGGGAAAAATTTAACACCTAGAAGATATGTCGAAGCTGCGTCAGGCTTTTGGTTACTTTTCTAAAGAAAGGGATAAGAAAGAATGATTGTAATTTCCTAATCACTATGGGTTCCGAATTACAAAAAAGCTAACGGAGTATAGTAATTTCCTATAAAAGATCATTGAATTACACTTTCCTGAGGCCGCCTTTGAAGATCCTACGTGAGAAAGTGCACCCAAATTATTTTGATATTATTTTGGCTTAATTATATTCCAATTTTTCATGCGTAAAATTACCATAATTCTAAAGCAGCTTGTCGCCAATGTTGTTCTCCTTGGTGCGGCTGTATTATTTCTGTGCCTCAGCTTTTCCTGTAAGCAGAAAAGGGAAGTAACCTTTACCGCCGACATAGCACCAATCGTTCATCAAAAATGTACGAGGTGTCACAGCATAGGTCAGATAGCTCCCTTCCCCTTAACAAGCTATAAAGATGTAGCAAAGCGAAGTAAAACAATCCGGGAGATTGTGAACAAACGAATCATGCCCCCATGGCCTGCAGACCCATCTTATAGTCATTTTGCCGGTGAAAATTATCTTTCAGAAAATGAGATTGAGCTCATTAATGATTGGGTAGATGCGGGTGCGCCCTTCGGTGATTCTGTAGATATGCTTCTGCCACCTGCTTTAAGCAAAGGATCGATGATAGGCACACCTGATGTTGTACTGAAGATCAAACCTTTCCTTGTTAAGGGAGATCATTCTGATGGGTTCATCGTTATGAAAATTCCTTTCGAATTTCAATCAGATACTTTTATTCGGGCCATTGAATTCATCCCCGGCAGCAAGATGGTACATCATGTAAATGGCCGTATCATTTTTTATGATGAGGATAAAAAGAAAGATGTCTTCTCAGGTGAATATGCGCTCGATACCAGAGATGAAACACGCGAATCAGTTTTTAAAAAAATGAATCTGCTGAATGATGATGGCAGCTTTCCTGGCGAAGACCATTACATTCATTCTGCGACAAATTATTTACCCGGGGTAACACCCACAATCTATCCTGAAAATATTGGTGGATTTCATGTGAAAAGAAAAGGAATCATTTATCTGAACGATATTCATTATGGTCCATCTTCCGAAGACATTTGGGATAGCTCGTATGTAAATATTTTTTTTGGAAATAAGCCTTCTGAGCGCCCCGTGCAGGAGATTCAATTAGGTACATTGGGAATATCTGACATCATACCTCAACTGGTGATTCCCGCTGACACTGTGATGGAGTTTAGAACGAATGCAAAAATTCTTGCAGACATATCTGTACTTACCATCAACCCACACATGCACCTGTTGGGGAAATCCTTTCTGGCTTATGCAGTAACGCTCCAGAGTGATACTATTCCTCTTATCAGGATAAATAACTGGGATTTCCGCTGGCAATATTTTTATACCTTTCCAAAGATGGTTCACTTGCCATCAGGAAGCACTATTGAAGTTGTCGCAACTATGGATAACACGAAAAATAATCCCAACAATCCATTCAATCCGCCCCAATTAGTAGAAGGCCGGAATGGAAGCATGCGCACTACAGATGAAATGCTTCAACTGATCATAACCTACCTGCCATATAGAAAAGGTGATGAATCTATAAGTTTGGAGGCGCAGTCATATAATTGATGACCTCGTTGCTTAACATCACCGCATATTTTGTGATGTACTTTTACAGCTATTATGAATATAATTCACGTGCGAAAACTGATAGGCTATTGGTTGCTGCTCGGAGTCTTTATGATCCTGATCCAGATTTTATTGGGCGGTATTACCAGGCTGACAGGTTCAGGGCTTTCGATCACAGAATGGGATATCCTTATGGGCTCACTGCCCCCAATTAATGAATATGACTGGCAACAGGCTTTTAACCAGTATAAACAATTTCCTCAATACACATTGATGAACAGCGATATGACACTGAATGGATTCAAATCCATTTTCTGGTGGGAATTTATTCACCGTCTCTGGGCCCGATTGATGGGGGTTGCTTTTCTGGTACCCTTCGTTTATTTTTTATTTAAAAAAATGATCAACTGGAAATTGGGGAAAAGGCTCATTATCATTTTCATATTGGGAGCTTTACAGGGATTGGTCGGCTGGATCATGGTGCAGAGCGGTCTTATAGACAAGCCATGGGTGAATCCGCTTAATCTCAGCGCACACCTTATTCTTGCATTGATTCTCTATTGTTATCTTTTTTGGGTTGCTTTGGATGTGATGCAACCTTCACCCGAAAAACAACCGTCGGGATTTTTGCTACCTCTCTCTATATTTCTTTTTGCAGTATTGTTTATTCAACTATTTTATGGCGGGCTTATGGCAGGAAATAAAGCGGCACTTTTCTATCCTACCTTTCCAAAAATCGGTGCCACATTCATTCCAAACGGTCTTTTCACTTCCAGCCCGTGGTATCTTGATTTAATCTCTAATATTGGGATGATACATCTCATTCACCGTTCATTGGGATTCATACTCGCTCTCAGCATCTTTTATTTCTATTGGAAGAGCAGGAAATACATGGCTAAAGCGATCTTAAAATCTGCATTTACATTGCTGCCTTTATTGGTTATTGTGCAGGTTTTTTTAGGAATTCTTACCCTGGTTAATTCCCTTGGTAGAATTCCCTTGGTGTTTGGTGTTTTGCACCAGTTGTTTGCCGTGCTTCTGCTAACAGATATCCTATTCATAATTTATAAGATATCTCAGCGTGGTATTAAACGAGAGGAACAGGCAGCAGATCAGGTTGTTTGGCAGCAGCCAATCACTAAAATTTACAATGACTAATAGATAAAATGATTACGAATAAATTAATCCTCCCATAAAAATTATCCTTCGCTTCGTATTTTCTAATTGTAATTTAAAATAGAGATGGAAAATTTTATGGCTGAAGGTTGTTATTTCCAATTACAATAATTCTCTTGGCTTAAGCATAATCCCATATACCAATCGCTCGAACCTAACTATCGGCTTATTTCCCCCTTCACAATCCATCCATATATTCTTCGTTATTTTCGCCGTTCTAAGGATTTAAATATCCAGGTAATATAGGCAATGTCCTTTTTGTATCCCTCTTTTTTGTTTGCACTTACCGCTGTAACTATTCCTATCATCATTCATCTGTTTAATTTCAGAAGATATAAAACAGTCTATTTTTCAAATGTCAGGTTTCTTCGGGAGGTAAAGGAGAAAACGGATTCGCGGTCGCAGCTGAAGCATCTGCTGATCTTGCTTGCACGTATTCTGGCAATTTGTTTTCTCGTTTTCGCTTTTGCTCAGCCCTATCTGAAGGGTAAAACAGCGGTAACCGTTGGAAAAAAAGCAGTAAGTATTTTCATCGATAACTCATTCAGCATGGGTCTTCTTGGGATGGATGTTCCGCTCTTAGAACAGGCAAAGCTAAAGGCAACCCAACTGGTGGACGCATTCGGTGCAGATGACCTGTTTCAATTGCTTACCGAAGATTTTGAGGGACGCCATATGAGATTAGTTGATAAAGAAGAGATGCTTAACCTTATTAAGGAGGTTCAACCTTCTTCTCGAACGCAATCTGTTGCAGACATCATTTCCAGACAAAAGCAGGCATTGAATAATTCGGGGGGAACTCAGAAAATAATGTTTTTGCTCTCTGACTTTCAAAAAAATTTTTCCGACTTCACGGTAGTAAAACCAGATTCAGCTTATGCCATCAACCTTGTGCCGCTCAGAGGGCAGGGAGCTGCCAATCTTTTTATTGATAGCTGCTGGATGGAATCTCCAGTACAGGTTGCAGGTCAGTCTAATAAATTATTTATAAGCATTTCAAATAGCGGCGATCAGCCTGTTGAGAATGGAAGAATGACTTTGAAGATAAATGATGAAACCAAAGCTATAAGTGATTTTACCATTCCTGATAAGGGAGCCGCCATTGACACCATAAGTTTCACCATTTCGGAATCCGGCTGGAATCGGGCGGAACTTTCTCTTATAGACAACCCGATCACTTTTGATGATACATATTTTTTTGCATACCCCATAGCGAAAAATATAAATGTAATGATAATAAATGAAAATATCAGCAATCCATATTTGAATGCTCTCTTTGCAAAAAATGATTTTTTTATATTCCGGGAGTCTTTGTGGAATCAACTCGATTATTCTGATTTATCAAAGCAACACTTCGTTATACTAAATGGATTACAGCAGATGCCCTCTGGCCTGGGCGCTGAAATAAAAAAGTTTATTGAAAAAGGAGGAAATGTGTTGATATTTCCAAATTCTTCTGCCGACATTTCATCATACAACACATTTTTGCAGAGCATCAATGCAGACCTGCTGATTGAATTCAGACCGCAAAAAAAATCTGTCTCATCAATCAATACTCTTGACAAAGTTTTTACTGATGTGTTTCAGCAGGCACCACAGAATCTTTCAATGCCAGGTTCATCAGGCAATTTTTTATTCAGCAAGCGCACGACCACCAACGCCTCTGCATTGATGAAATACAGCAATGGCGACTATTTTATGGTCAAGTATAATTATGGCAGCGGAATATTTTATTTGTCGGCTGTGCCCTTGGATAAAGATTATACTGACCTGCCTGTGAATGCGGTCTTTGCACCGCTGATATATAAGATGGCTATATCCAAGGAGAGCTCATCATCTATTTCCTTCACGATAGGGAAAAATAATCTGATAAAAATACAGACAGACCTTTCGAAGGATGACCAATTGCTCCGGATCCAAGGTCATAATCAGGAATTTATACCATCACAGCGACCGATAGGCAATGAGATACAGCTAAGTCTTAACAATGAAATTAATCAATCAGGAATCTATGCGCTTTCTGACCCCAATAATGAAGTTAAATCATATGTAGCCATGAACTATAACCGGAAAGAATCTGATCTTCAGTTTCTTTCGAATGATGAATTGAAAAAAGCCGTATCACCCTTAAAGATAAAAGTTATAGAAAATGCAAACCGTGACCTGGGGGAGATAGCAGCCGGCCAGCACTTAGGATTACCTCTGTGGAAAGTTTCTGTTATCTTTGTTTTACTCTTTATCACTTTAGAAATTGTGCTGCTCAAATTCTGGAAATAGATGGATCTGCTGATACGTGCAGTACAGATTATAGATACTTCCTCACCCTTTCACCTTCAAACAAAAGATATTCTGATTCAGAAGGGAAAAATCATTTCTATCAAAGATAAAATTGATGCTGCTGACCACACAGAAATTTTCGATGCGGTGGGCACATGTATTTCTCCTGGCTGGTTCGATCTGTATGTGCATCTGTGCGACCCCGGATATGAATATAAGGAGGACATCAGCAGCGGTTCAAAGGCCGCGGCTGCTGGCGGGTTCACCGGTCTTGCGGCATTACCCGACACTAAACCGGTGATTGATTCGAAGTCGGACGTTGAGTATATTCTTAACCGGGCCAAAGGAGTGATAGTCGATATCTATCCTGTCGGTGCTGTTACGAAAAACTGTGAGGGCAGGGAACTCGCTGAGATATATGACATGGCCAATGCTGGTGCCATTGCATTTTCTGATGCGCAACATGCCATTGCGGACTCCGGATTAATGATGCGGTGTTTGTTATATGTGAAGAAAATCGGAAGTGTTATTCTTAGCTATCCCCATGATAATTCGATTGCCCCCCTGGGAGTTATGAACGAAGGTGTTAGCAGTGTGACGTTAGGAATGGCAGGCATACCCGCTATGGCCGAAGACCTTTTGGTAGTGCGCGACATCGAGCTGGCCTCATATACCGGTTCTCGTCTGCATTTCAGTTGCATCTCTACTAAATCAGCTGTAGACCGGATACGTGAAGCAAAGCGGAAAGGAATTCCGGTAACGTGTGGTATAAATCCCGTTCATCTTGTATTAGATGATGAGGCATTACACGATTATGATAGTAATCTTAAGATATACCCACCATTGCGGAGTAAGAAGGACATCTTTGCACTGAAAGAGGGTTTAAAGGATGGAACAATCGATGTGATCTGTTCTGCCCATCAGCCACAAAATGAAGAGCGAAAAAAGGTTGAATTTGAATATGCTGAACCGGGCATCATCAATTTGCAAACATGCTTTTCCTTAGCCTATGAGGCACTTAAAGATATTATGAAGATCGAATCAGTAATTGAAAAATTTGTATTGAATCCACGTAAGATTTTGGGTCTGCCTATACCCGTTATAGAAGAAAACACCTTAGCAAATTTTACTATATTTGATCCAGAGAAGCAATGGGAATTAAAGCGTGACAACATCCTGAGTAAATCGTTTAATTCACCCTTTATAGGAAGAGCTATGCAGGGGAAAGCCATCGCGATCTACAACAATAACCAATTTCAAATAAGCTAATATGCAACCTCGTAAATCTGCCTTAAGCACTGCCTCAAAGTATGCGATCATCACTGCACTGGCAATGTTTATTTTCTCAATTATCCTCTACCTCACCAACATGTACCTCAATCAAAGCATAAGCTGGCTTTCATATGCCATAATGCTTGCAGGATTGATCTTCGCTGTTAAAGACCGTAGAGATAAAGATTTAGAAGGGTATATTTCTTTTGGAGAGGCCTTTAAAACAGGTTTTTTATTTTGTTTAGTAACAGGTGCAATAGGAACGGTTTTCAGCCTGTTGATGATGAAGTTTATCGCACCGGAAATGATTACTGAAATTTTGAAAAAAGCGGAGTCAGATATGATTAACAATGGCATGCCTGATGAACAAATCAAAATGGCTATGGAATATACTCGTAGATTTACTACTCCGATATGGATTGCGATCTGGGGTCTGGTAGGCAGTGCCGTTATTGGGGCAATTCTATCCTTAATTGTAGCTGCGGTATTTAAAAAAGAAAGTAATCAGCTGCAGCAACCGCAATAAATCTCTTCATGCATATTTCCGTTGTTGTCCCGCTTTTAAATGAGCAGGAATCGTTGCCGGAGCTGGCCGCATGGATTGAACAGGTGATGCTTGCTAATCGGTATCAATATGAAATAATATTTATTGATGATGGTAGCCGGGACAGATCGTGGGAGATGATAGAGCAATTATCTGAAACCAACTCTCAGATAAAAGGCATCAAGTTTCGCAGAAACTATGGAAAATCCGCGGCGCTGAGCGAAGGTTTCAATGTTGCTACCGGCGATGTAATAGTAAC
>JACCZV010000125.1 GCA_013695775.1 Chitinophagales bacterium
GTATAAACAATGTTTAAATAATCTGAAACTGGAGTGTTTGCTGTGAGCTATGAACTGCCAAAGAATAAAGAGGGGATACTTACTATTACAAACCAATTAGGAGAGACAGTTTACAAAGAAAAGAGACCTCAGTGGTCGAGCATCTGCAACATCAATGTTTCTAAAGTGCCGAAAGGGGTTTATTTGGTAACTTTAGAGAGTGATGGAAAGAGGAAGTCGGTGAAGTTTGTAAAGTAGTTACTGAAGATTTACTAAATTCGGAGATGATGAAAGATAGAAAGTGTATTTTATTTATCGGAGGTAATTTACTATTACAAAAAGTTGAATTTGAAGAAGGTGAAAAACACAGAATAGTTGTTCTCCTTTCATATCTAGCCGAAGAAATGGCAAAAGAATTTGGTCTACACCAGAAGTGTAAATGATCTATGGACCCATCTCTCACAGACGAGGACGAGAGAAGGGGAATGGATTCATAATATTTCGTAAATTAACTAATCCAAGAGTAATGAGACGATAAAGTCATATGACCGAAAAACAGAATAAAGCTCTAAATAAAAGATACAATGTAGCTGCTAAGTACAGAGGGTTTGTTATTCAACAATTTTGTGATATTGAGTTAATGATTGATTTAGTAATTTGTAGATACTTCTGCGACAATATAAACAAGTCAAAGGAATTGTTGCATAGACTTGTTTCTGACAAGTTAGATTTTAACACCAAAAAAATTCTTCTAGGATATATACTCCATAACCACTATACGAAATTCATTGAGGATAATCCAAAGTTTTTAAGTGATCTAACTAAGGCCCAAGAATTCAGAAATGTGCTTGCCCATCGTAAGGTTTTTACTAGAAAAAAAAGCGATTTAGATACCTTTGATGGAGATAATGTATGGTTCGAAAACCCTTACTGCAAGGAATAACAAACCCTATACAATTAAAACAATAGTAAACCAAGAGATTGTAACTAAATACACAAATTTTACTTCACTGATTCACAACCTTTTATTTGATTTATTATCAATGATTATTGAGGAAAAGGCAGATAAATAACCTGCTTAATCAATTCACCTCATCACCTCTTAAATCTCTGAAGCGCTTTCTTGCTTCAACAACATATATGCTGCCTTTGTATTTCAGCAGTATGCTTTTATACAGTTCCATGGCCTTGTTTTTATCATCAAGATAACTCTCATAAAGTTCAGCGAGCTGAAATAGGGCATCATCAGCAAGCAGGTCGGTAGAGTAGTGCTCATCTACCTGCTCAAAAAGTGCGGCCGCATCAGAATATTTCTGCTGTGCCAGATAGATGCGTCCTTTTGAAAACAACACATCGTCATCAAGTGAATTTTTTGGGAAAATAACTGTGATTGAGTCAAGCGTTTTTACTGCATCATCAAATTTATTCTGGAAGATGAGCAGGGCTGCACGGGCATACATCTCCATTGGCACGGTTGAAGTATCTAGTCCCATATTATCCGTCATGAAGACAGAGAGGGCCAGCGCATCATTTGCCGCTAACTCAGAGGTAGAACCTTTCAGCACATCCAACTGTACCTGCGACCATTCAAAGTCGCCCATATAAAAGCTGAGCTGTGCATTTTTAAATCGTGCCTCTTCACCTAAATCATCATCCTTAAAAGACTTATCTACCTGTGAATATAGGAGGGTGGCTTCCCACACCTCATTTTTAATCAGATAATAATCCCCTAAATCCATTTTCAGGTAACCCAGGAGCTTCTTATCATTTGTGGGGATGTTAATGGCTTCCTGAAGAATGGTTATCGCTTTTTCAACATTATGCAGATATTTTGCCTGCAGGTTTGCAAAATCACGTATGGTGACTGCTGTTTGGCCGGTCTTTCCGAACTCCTGTATATATGATTCATATTTCTGTTCAAGCCCGCGCAGATCATCAGGCGTGTAGGTATGCTGGATGGTGATCTTTGTTTTTTCTGTCGTCAACTCACTTGCACGGGCTGCCGGGTAGAGGAAACTATTTTTTCCTTTTGCATCGATGATGTAACGGTAGGCGAGCAGAGCAGCGTCATAGTTTCCCTCATCAAAGGCAGACTGTGCAAACTGAAATACACGTTCACCCTCCTCCTTATTTCTTTTATCGAGGGCCTTCACTTGCAAAAAAGCCGAAGCAAAATCTTTTTTCTGGATGTAATACCAGATCAGCATCTCACCAAAGATTCCTATCTCAGATCGTTTCTGAATTCTGCGATAAAGCTCCGCTTGTAGCTCTTTAGCAAAGTCTGCTGATTCAATGAATGGCTGAAGCTGACCCTCCACCTCATCAGCCATGGTTGGATTGAACTCGATTATATCCAGATAGCTCTTCACTGCGCTAGAAACATCTCCTTGCTTTCGGTAAAGCGATGCAAGCTCTGCCTTGAAGAGGTCTGAATTCTCCGCATTGAATATTTTTCGTGCTCTCAGGTAAGCCTCTATCGCGTAACTGTCTAATGAGTTGCTTTGAAATTTAAATGCCAGACGGTTCACCATCTCCATGTCTGTAGTGATTAACCCGATGGCTTCTTTATAATTGCCAGCGGCTGATTTTTCATCACCCTGCAAATGCTTTATGTTTCCCAGCTCTACATAATAGGAAAGATCAGCCGGAAATCTTTTGATCTGCTTCTTAATGTATTTTTCTGCTTCACCATATCGCTTCAGTGCCGTGAGCGATTGAATGTAATTTTGATAAAAAAATTGGTTCTCCGGAGCCTTATTTACCAGCTTCTCGTACATGGCTGCCGCCTTATCATATTCAGCATTCTTGAAGTATTGCTGCGCCAGCTGAACATCCTGCTGCGATTGTGAGAAAGCTATCGTTCCATGAAATATTAAGAACCATACCAGGCAATACTTTACTAAATGATACATGCTTTTTCTCAACGGAAGACTTTTCTCAAAATTACGTCAATCACTCATAAGATGTTCAGATCGAAGTATCGTCGCGAACGCAGCCATTTAAAAATATATAACCCCAATAACACACCGGCTGTATTGGCAACCATGTCCATCCATTCAAATTTGCGGTACATGGTTAATACCGGTTGAAGAAATTCTACTGCTATCCCTATAGTGGAAGCAAAAATCAGTGCATAGCAAATGGTCTCAAAGCGCAGCGTTTGTTTCTTCCGCTGTATAAAAATACTTCGCAGTAGCAAAAGCCCAAGCACTGCATACATAACTATGTGCACCACTTTATCAAGATAAAGCTTTTGAAAAATGGTAGGTTGAGGCCAGCCCTTTATAGGTGAAAAAGAGAGATAGAGGATAAGGAATGTCCAGAAAAGAAAGAGTGAAAAATTTTTTATGGATGCCATTCAATAAAAGCCTTCTGCTATTGCGGTAACAATAAAATCTCTAACGCATTATTATCCTCTTTGTAAAGGCAGTGATGATCGACGCATGGATGTTAATATCCTATGAGGCGTTAGCCTGAGTTTATTTACTTATAAGATTACTATATGTTTCAGCGTCCAAAAGCTCACTGAGCTCAACAGCATTTTCAATGGATATTTTTGCCATCCAGCCCTCACCATACGGATCCTGGTTTAC
This sequence comes from Chitinophagales bacterium, assembly GCA_013695775.1. Classification (GTDB taxonomy): domain Bacteria; phylum Bacteroidota; class Bacteroidia; order Chitinophagales; family UBA10324; genus JACCZZ01. The sequence continues at coordinate 3,573 of JACCZV010000125.1, forward strand.
CAGCTCGGGCTTATCATTTAACAGGGGGTTTACTTCCAATATAGTTGCGGAAAGGGGAAGAAAAAGATCAGAAACCGTTTTAACTGCCTCTACTGATCCAAAGACAGACTCCCTTGCAAGTGATTGACCGACCGTGTTTATATCAACATATACAATATCACCCAACTCGCTCTGAGCAAAGTCAGTTACACCTACATATGCCTCATTTTCTTCCATTCGCACCCACTCATGATCTTTGGTGTATTTAAGATTCTCCGGAACATTCATAAATCTTTTTTCGAAGTAAAGGAAGTTCAAAAAAGGTAAATACCAAACATTGCCATCATTAATTTAACTTGCACCACATTAACAAGCGCTTATTATATATACTTTAGGTACGACATTTAAGATTATACTATGCGCTTCAGCAGTTCAACGAGGTGTGAATAGCTTTGCATAAATATTATGGATAAATCTTCTCTAAAACAATTACTACATAATCGATTATAAAAAAAAATTATGACCAGTCTTTTGATACCCAGAATAATTTTCTTATCCCTTGTGCTGTTATTTCTTCAGATATTGAAAGGTGAAGCTCAAACCCTGTTAATTGACTGGCAAAGAACATTTGGTGGCACAGGCAACGACATTTTGCAGGATATTTATCCAACTGCCGACAGTAACTATATATTGATTGGGCTTACAGATTCTAATAATCTTGATGTATCATGTGAGCTGAAAGGAAAACATGACATCTGGGTGATCAAGATGGATCCGCTGGGAAACATCATCTGGCAAAAGTGCCTGGGTGGAACTGTTGAAGAGGGGAATCCTTACACAAAAATCATTCAAACAAGTGACGGAGGTTATCTTTTTATTACTGAATCATGGTCGAGCGATGTAGATGTTGTGGGTCATCATCTGCTCAGCGATGCATGGACTGTAAAGCTCGACGCCTTCGGAAACATCATGTGGGCCAAATCTTTTGGAGGAAGTGCATGGGATGTGCCCCGTAACCTTCTTGAGCTTCCTGGAAAAAGGTACCTTGTAATGTCACGCTCCACCTCATCCGACGGAGATGTTCCAGTAAATATTGATACTGATCCGGAATCATTCGATGCCTGGGTCTTTATTGTTGACAGTGCCGGAGAATTTCTAATGAATAAGGTGTATGGAGGTACAGGCGACGATGATTTATATAAGCCAATCTTAATGTCGGATGGAAACATTGCATTGTTCGGACTCACCAATTCTACCGATGGCGATCTTACCGACCAGCCAGTTGATACTACTGATGGTTGGTTGTTAAAAATTGATACCAATGGAATGATCTTATCCAGCCAGGTTTATGGTAACATTAACTATGAATCTTTTTTAGATGCTTTTGCCACCGATGATGGTGGTTTCATCGCTTTCGGAGAAACAGGGGACCCCGTAGCCCCGATTGATCAGGGATCATATCATGCAAACGCTGACTGGTGGGCAGTTAAGCTCGATGTAGCAGGCAATATGGAATGGCAGGGCGTCTATGGAGGTTCGGAGGATGAAAATTTCCGCAGGGCTGCACCGGTAAGCGATAATAGTGGTTATTATATGTCAGGAAGCTCCACATCAACTGATGGTGATGTCAATTGTCCGCCGTCAGCAGGAACCAACTATTATATTGTAAGACTTGCCCTCGACGGAGCTTTACTTTCTGCAATTGCACCTGGTGGCACCAAATCTGATTTCTGCTATGCGATTACACCATCAGGCATCGCAGTGGGCGGTACCTACTCTAGCAATTATGATGTGCTGGATTTCAAGGGGCAGGCGGATGGATGGCTTATACATTTAGATTTCTCGACATCTATTTTACCGGAAGAGAAAGTTGATGTCATATCCGCTTATCCGAATCCTGCCAATGAGTTTTTTGTTGTTAAAGGAATAAAAAGCGGCTACAACCTTCGTTTGAATAATATCATGGGTAAGAC
>JACCZV010000136.1 GCA_013695775.1 Chitinophagales bacterium
GAGCGTGATGTCTGAAGCACCGAGTTCATTTTTGCCGATTGGCCGAATGTGAAAATATTCATGCAGCCATCATCGGTATAATCCATGTAGTTCATTGACATGTCGCCGCTGTTTCCACAGCTAACAAGAGGGAATACCGGACATCCAAAATGTGCACTGTCCTGCACGGGGGTATCTGCAATGCCATCGTCATTGTCGCAGCCATCTTCGGCCCATATATGAACCATGCCGAGCCAGTGACCTACTTCATGCGTACAGGAGCGACCTAAGTTGTAAGGAGGCGATAAAGTACCTTCCCTGCCAAATGCTTTATACCATATAACTACGCCATCTGTCTTGGAGTTTCCTGAATTGGTTTGTGGAAGGGTGGCATATCCAAGCACACCATTTTTCAGATTGCATACCCATATATTTAGATAATGCTTAGCTGGCCATCCATCCGCCCCTCCTGTTTGAGAATATTTCATATTATCGCTGGTGGCGAATGAAACAGTGTCAGTAGAGGTTCGTGTTATGCCTGAAGTAGAATCTCCATTAGGGTCGTATGCTGCAAGGCAGAATTCAATATTGCAATCAGCTCCTAAGGCTTCGTAAATTTCTGGTGTTTCAGAGGTATCTACATTCTGCCGCCTGAAATCTTCATTTAAAACCTCAAGCTGAGACTTCACCTGCTCATCGGAGATATTCTGCGAGGCTGTATGGTAAATTACATGCACCACAACCGGTATGGTTATTACTGACCGCTCTCCTCCGGGATGATCCTTAAGCCATTGCTTGGCAAGCGCATTTGCTTCTTCTATCAACTGCTTTGTGCCCGGCTGCTGCAACTCATAATTGTTCAGCACTTCGTCGGTAGCACAGCGAACAAGCTGCTGCGCGAAAGCTTTTTGCAGAAAGAGAAATGCAACTGTTAATATTAAATAAAAAAAATACTTACTGTTCATCTTGAATACAGGCTAAAGTTAAATCATCCGTTTAAGGTGGCAAAAAAAGAATTTCTGAACAATAAGGTACTTGTGATTCTATTTAGAACCCACATAAAAAAAGGAAGCTAATTGCCTCCTTTTCGTTTCATAAAAAAAAATTCTTTAATTACAATTCTTTCCTATAAGATAGCTCAGTTGTACAAAGGCCTCCGTATATTTAACTTCTCCCTTTCCCCAAAGCCATTCACCAACAGCTACTTTCGCATCAAAGCGATTGTTGATTAGGAAATTAACATTAGCATAACCTCTGAAGTGTTTTGAGTTATTGAAATTATAATTCTTATAGACACTATAAAAGCGATCCGTAAAATCCGGCTATTTTCCGTTGCCAATTCCTCCTATGTAATCAAAAGACAAACCGGGAATGATCCGTATATTATCACTCACTTTCAAGTTATAGCCTCCGTTGATGCCTGCCATTATTTGGTCTGCAAAAGCTCCCTGACGAATATTATATCCTGCAAAGCCCTGCACATATAAATCACCATTCTTAAAAAAAGAATGACCAATATGAAAAATCCCTGCGAAGTCTCTTTTAAGTAATCCGCGCCATTCACTTCCCGGTTCAACTATAGTGTCTTCCACAACATATGAAGAATCGCCATCTACTATAGTCTGAGAGATGTACTGCCAGTGAAAGCGCGTGTATTCCTCGGTAGGTTCATTATAAAGATCAGGAAAGCGGGTATTAACTTCGAAAGCCATAGGCCAGCTTCCGTGAAGAAACTGGTATTTCAATCCCAACCATCAATCTGTAAATCCTTTATTTATCTCCCATACAGCATAATGAGAATTAGCACCCGTCATTGGAGTGCCTTCAGGGGTTTCATAGGTATAAAGTTTTCCTGTTTTTGGATCACGGGTTGAAGCTTCTCTGCTTATAAGATAATTAAGGGTTACATCAAGCTCAAGGTTTTTACAAATGCCAAATGCTCCCTGGAAATAGTAATAACGGAAATCATGAAACTTTCCATCAACAGTTGTTGAATCAGGATTATGAATAAGCTCGTAGGTTATAATATCATCAGATAAGTTAGTTGGTGTAGAATCATGTGCTGCATCGTGCTGCTGTTGACTATTGTTAGTTCCATTCACAAACGGGGCCCATCTTTGTTCACCT
>JACCZV010000198.1 GCA_013695775.1 Chitinophagales bacterium
GAATCTGACTGCACCGGACATGCAGACGGTATGGTTCGTTTTCTTGATAAAGATACCGTGCTGATCAATGATTGGTCGGGTGAGCCCATTGAATTTCAGAACAGCTTTGAAATGTCACTGCATAATGCTGGACTTGATTATATTGAAGTGCCATACAACCTCGATCAGAACAAATCAAATATTGATGCCACAGGTGCCTATATTAATTTCCTGCAAATGGAGAATGTAATCATACTGCCTGTTTTCGGAACAGCTGATGATGAGAAAGCGGTAAAGATCTTTGAAGAAATCTTCAGCGGGCAAACGATCACAACTATTCCATGCAAAGAAATATCAAAGCTGGGAGGAGTATTGCATTGCATCAGTTGGAACATTAAAAAATAAAATTGTATGTATAGCGAATCAGTCAGTATATTAAAAAATTTACTGACGTTTGCCCTTGATTCGGCTTTTGAATAATTTATGGTAGGGTGACATTCATCAAAAAGTTCTTCCTCTTTCTAAACCTGATTGCGGCAGTTTGCCTTATTGCCGGTGGATCGTGCATTTATTTAAATCCGGCGCAATGGTGGTTCATATCCTTCTTCGGACTGGCCTATCCCTTTTTCCTGGTGGTTAACCTGTTTTTTTTTCTCTTCTGGCTGGTAATAAAGTTTAGATACGTGGTTATCCCGGTTATTGCCATTGCTCTTACCCTTCCGGTCTTGAAAACTTATTTTTCATTTAATCTTTTTCGGGATAAGCCGGAGGATTCCGGCTCAGCGGTAAAGATCATGAGTTACAACGTCCGGAATTTTGACGTTTATCACTGGGGCAAAGAAAACAACCGCTTAGGATCTATTATCCAACTCATTAAAAAAGAAAAACCTGCGATTGCCTGCTTTCAGGAGTTTTATGATGTGGATACAGGAAGATATCAAACCATTAAAATGCTTAAAAACAAGGCAGGTTTTAATAATTATTATTTTGAAAAAACTTTCACCGGCCATGGCGGCCAGCATTGGGGAACTGCAATTTTCAGCCGTTATCCCATTGTTAATCATGGGAAGGTTAAGTTTAATAACGCAACTCAGAATTCATGTTCTTATGCCGATGTTCAAATTGATTCATTACTGGTAAGAATTTTTAATATTCACCTGCAATCAATTTATTTGTCTTATGAAGATTATAATTATCTGGACGAAATTTCTGAACAGCAAGACCTTCAGGTAGAACCTACCCGTAAAATAGCATCGAAACTAAAGAAGGCGTTTATCTTACGTAGTCAGCAGGCATTAGACATCGATAAGGAGATAAAAAAAAGCCCACATCAGGTAATTGTATGCGGGGATTTTAATGATACGCCCGCCTCTTTTGCTTATCATACCTTATCGAACGAGCTGCAGGATGCATTTCTGGAGGCGGGATGGGGCATGGGACCAACTTATAGGGGATTGCTACAACCGTTCCGGATTGATTATATTTTCACCGGAACCAATTTTGAATTGAGAAATTACAGAACTATTAATGAAGCCTATTCTGATCATAATGCCATCACCTGTGAAGCTGAAATAAAAAATTAATCCATTAAATCTCACCCGGGCCAAAGGGATTAATCACCTGTCAACTATAAGCCTTTATTGTACTTTTAGCGACTTAATACCCACTTAATGAAAGCCATCATACCTGTTGCCGGAACAGGAACTAAGCTGAGGCCGCATACCTATACTCAACCAAAGGCGCTCATTCCTATTGCAGGAAAACCAATTCTTGCCTTTATCATTGACGAGATGATAGAAGCTGGCTTACAGGATTTCATTTTTATCATTGGTTATTTAGGGGATAAAATCCGTGATTTTGTTGAGAAGAAGTATCCAGACATAAATAAAAAGTTTGTAGAGCAAACCTCACGCGACGGAATCGGACACGCCATCTGGCACGCACGCCACCATGTAGATGAGGCAGAACCGGTATTTATCGCACTCGGAGACAGTGTCTTTGATCTCAATATGAAAGAGATTGTTTCAGCGCCCACTTCTTTACTGTGCGTAAAGAAGGTGGATGACCCCCGCACTTTTGGAGTGGTTGAAATGGAGGAAAAAGGGGGCTTAATTCATCGCCTGATCGAGAAACCCCAGATTCCGAAATCAAACCTTGCGTTGGTAGGTTTGTATAAGATAAATGAATCGACAGAACTTTTTGACGCACTCGACTTCAACATCAGTAATAAGGTAGTTACCCGTGGTGAAATTCAACTTACCGATGCACTTATGAGGATGATTGAAAAAGGCATTGTCTTTAAAGGATATAAGGTAAATAATTGGTTTGATTGCGGCAGAAAATCGACCCTGCTCGATACAAATGCTATACTCCTTAAGAAAATGAGCCATGCCCTTGCTTCACCTGTTCAATATGAAAATTCGATAATAATAGATCCGGTAAGCATCTCAGAAAAATGCAGGCTGAATAAATGCATTGTTGGGCCTAATGTTACAATTGGCGAAAATACAGTCATCACGTCCTCTATTATTAAAGACTCAATTATTGGCAGCAACTCAGAGATTGAAGACGTGCTGCTTCATCATTCTCTTGTTGGAAATGATGCTACCATCCGTGGTATGAGTCAAACACTCAACCTGGGCGATGATGCTGAGATTGATATGCGATAGAATTGATAGCCATTCCGGGCATGGCAATTTATTTATTTTCAACCCATGAATAACCGGATCACTGAGCTATTTAATATCTCCTACCCCATCATTCAGGCAGGTATGGTTTGGTGCAGCGGATGGGAGCTTGCCTCAGCGGTGAGCAACGCCGGAGGATTGGGAATCATTGGCTCCGGTTCAATGTACCCTGACATATTGAAACAGCACATTCAAAAAT
>JACCZV010000142.1 GCA_013695775.1 Chitinophagales bacterium
ATATATCCTCCGTCGGCAGTTTGCTGAAGAGAATTAAGGTAATCAAAGCCGCTGCTTCCAAACCGTGCATCCCATTGCTTATCGGGTGCAGTTTGTGCAGTTGCAATCGAAAATGAAAAGGCAAGAGCAAGAATTATAAGTGTGTTTAGATTTTTCATATTAAAATATTTTAATAAAATTAAGGTTAAAATATTAATAACCAGAATAATTATATTCCGCTGTAATATAATGTTATTTTTGGTAATATGCCTTTGGTTGTTGTAAAAAATTTGCTAAAAACCCGGGCTTTCATTATTTTCTTATTTTTCATTCTTCCAATCCCATATCTATGAATGACTTCCATCTTCTGTTTGAACTTCCTTACTACCAGCAAGCCAGATTCCCTCAGGCCGATTGTCTCAATGAAAAGGTTGATGGTGCATGGCGCAGCTACAGCACGCAGGATGTAATTGAGAATATGAATAGGGTAAGCATGGCTCTGCTTGCTTCAGGAATCAATCAGGGAGATTCGGTTTCCATAGTGAGCAATAATCGCCCGCAATGGAATTTTGCAGACCTGGGCATCATGCAAATGGGCAGCATTACGGTTCCAATATATCCTACTGTAAGCGATGAAGATTATGTATACATCATGAACAATGCTGAAACAAGGCTGCTATTTGTCTCATCACAGGAATTGTTCGAACGAATAAAAAATCTACAACCGCGCATTTCATCATTGAAAGAAATAGTGACATTCAATGAGGTAACCGGCGCCTTGCATTGGAATGAATTTTTGAACCGGGGAGATGCTGCGGATGCCAATCATCTGAAAGAGATCATCAATAAAATAACTCCTCAAGAGACAGCATGCATCCTTTATACTTCCGGCACCACAGGATTTCCGAAAGGAGTCATGCTTTCGCACTTCAACATATGCGCAAACCTTAAATCTGTTTCCAATGTGTTACCCATCAATGAACAACACCGTGCTTTAAGCTTTTTACCTCTCAACCACTCATTGGAGAAATTAGTAGTTTATGCTTATCTGATGAAGGGAGTTTCGGTCTATTATGCAGAGAGCATGGATGCTATTGGTGATAATCTTCGCGAGGTAAAGCCTCATTTTTTCTCCTGTGTTCCAAGGCTTCTGGAAAAAGTTTATGAACGGATAGTTGTAAAAGGGCTTGCACTGAAAGGTGCAAAGCGTGCTCTCTTCTTCTGGGCTTTGCAGCTTGGCGAGCAATGGGACAATCAAAAAGATTTAGGTTCCTGGTACCACCTTCGATTGAATGTTGCGCGCAAACTGATCTTCAGCAAATGGATTGAGGCGCTCGGGGGAAATGTATTTGCAATAGTCTCCGGAGCCGCGCCCCTCAATGAAAAGATCGGGAGAGTATTTACAGCGGCGGGAGTTGTGATTATGGAGGGTTATGGATTGACGGAAACATCACCCGTGATCTCTGTAAACCGCTACGATCTGAAAGATAATATCTTAGGTACTGTTGGTCCGGTAGTGCCGGGGGTTGAAGTAAAGATTGCTGAAGACGGAGAGATTTTTGCCCGGGGCCCCAATATTATGGTAGGCTATTATAAGCTTCCGAAAGAGACCGCCGAGGCCATAGATGCCGATGGCTGGTTTCACACCGGGGATATCGGGGAATTAATAGATAAAAGATTTATCAAAATTACTGATCGCAAAAAAGAATTGTTTAAAACATCTGTCGGAAAATATGTAGCTCCGCAGCCTATAGAAAATGCTTTTAAAGAATCGCTGCTTATTGAACAGATGATGGTAGTAGGCGATGCAAAAAAATTTGTCTCCGCCCTGATTGTGCCATCCTTTCAGCATCTGAAACCATGGTGCGAAAAAAATGGAATTGTTTTCTCCTCTAATGAACAACTTATCGGCGAACCGAAAGTAATTGAGAAATACAGGGATGAGGTGGAACAGAAGAATACTAAGTTTGGTCACTCAGACCAGATCAAAAAGTTTAAGCTAATGCACGAAGAATGGACCCTTCAGGGCGGGCAGCTCACCCCAACCATGAAGCTGAAAAGAAAGGTGATAATGGCAATGTATGGTTCTCAGATTGAGGCGATGTATACAGAGTGATTATGCGTCAGTTTTTTTAACTTTAAACTCCGTATGGAAATAATTATTGAAAAGAAAAAGGCTACCGCAGAAGATTTTAAAAAGCTTCCTGAAGGCGCACCATTCCAATTGATTGGGGGTCAGTTGGTGAAAGAACCCTCACCGCAATATTTTCATCAGGATACAGTAGCCGCTATTTTTTCAAAAATGCGATTATACACCGATGAAAATGACCTTGGTAAAACTTTGATTGCACCATTCGACGTTCATTTTGATGAAGAAAATATCTTTCAGCCTGATATTTTATTTGTTTCGAAAGAAAACAAGAACTGCAGAATTGAAGATTGGGTTTATGGGCCTCCTGATTTAATTATTGAGGTGCTATCTGAATTTAATAGCTACTTCGATACGAAGAAGAAATTTAAAGTATATGAAAAATATGGGGTAAAGGAATATTTTATTGTTGACCCGAATGACAAGGAAGTGATCGCATATTACCTTCACGACAACCATTTCAAAGAAACATATAAGCAGGCAGGAATTATCAAGTCACAAGTGCTCGGAGGTGAGTTCAAGTTTTGATCCTTTATGGAAACCACCTTAAAGAAGAAAGCAACCAAGCAGGATTACATGAATCTTCCTGAAGGAGCACCCTATCAGCTTATAAACGGAGAACTCATTATGTCACCTGCACCGAAATTTAATCACCAGAATATTATTCTTGAAATTTCTTTTCTCATTAAAAACTTCCTCAATAATAATCCTATAGGCGTATTGGTGATTTCCCCCATGGATGTTCATTTTGATGAAGAAAATATCTTTCAGCCTGATATTCTATTTATTTCGAAAGAAAATAAGAACTGCAGAATTGAAGATTGGGTTTATGGGCCTCCTGATTTAATTATTGAGGTGCTATCTGAATTTAATAGCTACTTCGATACGAAGAAGAAAT
>JACCZV010000145.1 GCA_013695775.1 Chitinophagales bacterium
CACCTCCGGGAACAGGGGTAATAAAACTGCATTTAGAAGCTGCATTTTCAAAATCTACATCACCACACAATCTGAATCCTGATTTTTTGGTATGATCTTTTATCCGATTGATCCCTACATCAATTACCACAGCATCCTCTTTCACCATATCCTTTGTTATAAAACCAGCAACGCCAATTGCTGCAATAAGAATATCTGCCTGCAGGCAAATCTCTTTCAAATTTTTTGTTTTGCTGTGAGTAATGGTTACTGAGCAATTCCCCGGATACGTATTACGCGAAAGTAAAATGGCAATTGGAGTGCCTACAATGCTACTACGGCCAACCACTACACAATGTTTTCCAGAAGTCTCTATTTTATAATATTCAAGTAACAAAAGAATACCATATGGTGTAGCTGGGAGATGACCTGAAAGTCCCTTTACCATTCTGCCAATATTCACCGGATGAAAACCATCCACATCTTTGCGGGGTGACATTGCTGCGGTAATTTTTTCATCGTTAATTTGTGGAGGTAATGGCAATTGCACTAAGATTCCATCAACGCCATCATCAGAGTTAAGTTTTTGTACCGTTTCTTCTAACTCCTGATGCGAAATATTGGTCTCAAACCTTAATAGGGTAGATTTGAACCCTACCTTTTCACAGGCTTTTATTTTGGATCTGATATACGATTCGCTTGCAGGATTATTTCCAACAAGCACTGCAGCAAGGTGAGGAGTTTCAACATTTGATGAAATAATCTTCTTAACTTTCGCAGCTATCTCTTCCTGAAGCTCGAGTGAAACCTGTTTGCCATCGAGAAGCTGCATATAATGAGGGTTACAAATTTTTTCTTAGCAGGGAATTGAAAAGGGCAGGAGGGATGTTAATCCTCTAATTTTAATACTGCAAGGAAAGCTGACTGAGGCACCTCCACATTTCCAATCTGGCGCATTCTCTTCTTTCCTTTCTTCTGCTTTTCAAGTAATTTTCTTTTGCGGCTTATGTCACCGCCATAGCATTTGGCTATAACGTCTTTCCGTAAAGCTGAAATGGTTTCACGGGCAATTATTTTTTGACCTATTGCTGCTTGTATTGCTATCACAAACTGCTGCCTTGGCAACAGCTCCTTCAATTTCTCACATATTTTTCTCCCGAAATCATAAGCATGATCTTTATGGATAAGAGCAGATAAAGCATCTACGTTTTCCGCGTTCAATTTAATATCAAGCTTTACAAGGTCACCAGTGCGATAACCGATAGGATGATAATCAAAAGAGGCATATCCACGGGAGATGGATTTCAGCTTATCATAAAAATCAAATACTATCTCTGCAAGAGGCATTTCAAACGAAACCTCTACGCGTAGAGGAGTTAAATAATTTTGGTTTTTGAGAATTCCCCGTTTCCCAATACACAGCGATAATATAGAACCGATATATTCCGGTTTAGTAATAACCTGTGCCTTGATGTATGGCTCTTCTACACGATCGAGCTTGGTTGGGTCAGGAAATTCACTCGGGTTGTTCACCACCATATCTTTCCCGTCTGTAGTGTACACGTGATATGAAACGTTGGGCACAGTGGTAATCACAGGCATATCAAACTCACGGTCTAATCTTTCCTGGATAATTTCGAGATGAAGCATTCCTAAAAAACCACAGCGGAACCCAAAGCCAAGAGCTGCTGAAGACTCTGGCTCAAAGGTTAGTGATGCATCATTGAGCCTTAGTTTCTCCATGGAATCACGCAGTTCCTCATAATCATCGGTATCCACCGGATAGATGCCGGCAAAAACCATCGGCTTTACCTCTTCGAATCCGTGAATTGATTCTTTGCAGGGATTGTTTTTTAGTGTGAGCGTGTCGCCAACCTTTACTTCGCTTGCATCCTTTATCCCTGTGATGATGTAGCCGACATCTCCTGTCTTCACTACTTCACGCGGTGATCTTTCTAACAACAACGCGCCGATTTCCTCGGCATCATACTCACTGCCAGCATTAAAAAATTTAACCTGATCACCTTTTCTTAATTCACCATTAAATATGCGGTAATATACAATCACTCCCCGGTAGGAATTAAAAACAGAATCAAAAACCAAAGCCTGTAAGGGTGCATTGGGATCACCTTTGGGGGCAGGAATACGCTCTATAATATTCTCTAAAATATTGTCAACACCTTCGCCGGTCTTGCCACTTGCCAATAAAATATCTTCCGATTTGCAGCCGATGAGATCAAGAATCTGGTCGCGTGTTTCCTCGATCATAGCGCCATCCATATCAATCTTATTGATGATAGGAATGATTTCGAGGTTGCTGTCAATGGCCAGGTAAAGATTTGAAATTGTCTGGGCCTGAATTCCCTGTGAGGCATCTACCAATAAGAGCGCCCCTTCGCACGAAGCTATAGCCCGTGATACCTCATAGCTGAAATCCACATGGCCGGGAGTATCAATAAGATTCAATACATAATGTTCACCCTTCTGCTCATAAAGCATCTGAATCGCATGGCTCTTGATCGTTATGCCTTTCTCCCGCTCTAAATCCATATCATCAAGAACCTGATTCATCATCTGTCGCTCTGTTATGGTCTTGGTTTTTTCTAAGAGCCGGTCTGCCAGGGTGCTTTTTCCATGATCTATATGAGCGATGATGCAAAAATTTCGAATATTCTTCACGGCGGCAAAGATAGCCATTCGAGGCAGATAAGAATGGAAGACTTGGAACTCAGATACAGAAAGATTTTTATCATTTATGCATTTCTATTTTAGTTGCTATCCCTAATCATATCAAGAATATGAGCACATGAACCCCTAATTTTGCGGTCAATTTTTTTCCAAGTGTCAGCAGAATCCATCATTCGTCTCCAGCATCTATCGAAACACTTTGGCAATTTTGAAGCAGTGAACGACTTAAATCTGGAAGTGAAATCCGGTGATGTCTTCGGCTTTCTTGGTCCCAATGGTGCCGGAAAAAGCACCACAATAAGGATGATGTTGTCGCTGATAAAACCAACAGCAGGAAACATTTTCATTTTCGGAAAAAATCTTTTTGAATCAAGAAGTAAAATCCTGAAACGGATAGGCTGCATCGTAGAAAAGCCTGATTTCTATTTGTATTTGTCTGCTGAAAAAAATCTGGAGCTATTTGGAAAACTTTCAGGAATCATTCCCTCCAAAAATAAGATCGCGGAGTTGATTGAGTTGGTGGGATTGAAAGGAAGAGCAAAGGATAAAGTGAAAACCTATTCGCATGGCATGAAGCAACGTTTGGGTCTTGCCCAAACTCTGATTCATGATCCTGAACTCATCATTGTCGATGAACCCACTACAGGATTGGATCCACAGGGAATCATTGATGTACGCCAACTGATTCTTCGTCTCAAAAATGACTTCAGAAAAACGGTATTGCTTTCATCCCATCAGCTCAATGAGGTGGAACAGATTGCCACTCGCATGGCCATCATTAACAAGGGGAAAACCATAGTGCAGGGGGAAGTTAGTGAACTGCTTTCAACATCTGATTTGATAGTGTCGGTGGAGGTGGGCAATGTTGAAGGAACAAAACAACTGATTCAAAATTCATCATGGATCTCAAAATTGAAATTAACGGACAACAGTCATATGGATTTCAATATCTCCAAAGAAGAAATTTCCGCACTCACAAAATTTTTGGTTGAGAGAGATGTGAGAGTTTTCAGCGTGCATTACAAAAGAACGCTTGAAGACTATTTTTTAAAGCTGACAAATCAGCAAAACCTCCTGACTAATCGATAACACTACAGGAAAGTGTGATAAATTTATGTGGCCATTAGCTAAAATAGAGCTTTACAAAATCTTCCGCCGCGGGCGCAGCTACATCGGTTTCGTTGCCCTTGCAGTGATTGTAGCCGTTATACAACTTGCATTGTATGTTGATGGAGCTAATTACGTGCAATTCTTTATTCAACAGTTAGAACAATCATTCAACATACAGGGTAAGATCATTAATGGAAATTTAGTGGCATACATCATTCTACAAACGCTGGTCATCCAAATGCCCTTACTTGTTGCATTGGTTACCGGAGATTTGTTGAGTGGTGAAGCGGCGACCGGAACCATACGTTTGCTCGCTACAAAACCTATTTCACGAAGCAATGTAGTATACGCAAAATTTTTTGCCGGGAGTGTGTACACGCTAGCACTGGTGATCTGGCTGGGAATCATTTCATTGCTGATCGGATTGATGATATTCGGCAGGGGCGATTTAATTGTATTGAATAGTGAGCAGGTTTCAATTCTTCGTGCAGAGGATACATTGTGGCGTTTTGGTGGTGCCATGATGATTGCCTTTCTGAGCCTGACAGTTATCACTACTTTTTCAATGATGCTTTCTGCATTTACAGACAATTCTATCGGACCGATTGTGGCAACCATTGCGGTGGTCATCATTTTTACCATCATTGGCACTATGGAATTTCCATTGTTTGAAAAAACCAACCCGTTTTTATTTACCACCCACATGATAGTGTGGCGAAGCATGTTCGCTGAACCGTTGCCATTGAATCAACTCCTAATTTCGGTTTCTGTTTTGACGGGTCACATCATCATATTCCTGGGAATTACACTTTACTACTTTAATCGCAAAGACATCCTTAACTGATAAGATTATGAAATTTGAAACTGCAGAAATCAGTGAATCTGGCAAGATATATTATGATTTATTTTCCTTAAGAACAGTAAATCCGCAATTCTTCAAAACGTCGCATTTTCAGATTTTTCTCATCCTATTCACCATCCATTATACAACATTCACCTTTGCACAAACACCCAATCAAATCATCAATACTGTCAATCAGCGATTCAGCAAGGTAAATGACTACACAGCAGATGTAAATGTGAAGTGCGAAATTCCGTCCATCAAAATTGATGCGATCAATGCCAAAGTGATATACAGGAAACCGGATAAATTTAAAATCAAATCAACTGGCATTCTTATTCTGCCAAAACAGAAGGTGAATTTTCTGTTTACAACGATTGCAGATACTACCCAATATACTGCCGTAAAAACCGGAGAAGAACTGATTGGCACAGTAAAGTCTCAGGTAGTTAATGTAATTCCAAATAAAGACACGAGTGATCTGATACTTGGAAAATTCTGGATTGATGCAGTCCGGGGACTGGTCTTGAAATCACAACTGACCACAAAGTCACAGGGTACCATACTTATCGAAAATACTTATGGCAATATGTTGGAATATGGTCTGCCTGATAAAATGCTGTTCACAATTGAGACCCAAAAATTTAAGCTGCCCAAAGCACTTTCTATGGATATCAATACTTCAAAAAAAGATGCAGTGGCAGATGATGGAAAAGGAAGGATTACGTTAGTGCTTACCAGGTATGTGGTGAATAAGGGCGTAAGCAGTGAAGAGCTTAAGTAATATGTCGCCTATTTAGCGGAGGTGAGGCCTTCGCATTCAAAAAACTAAATAATCTCCCTTTTACTGCAAAAAGACCTAATTTGTCCACCTTATGAATACAATAAGATTGCCCCGTGTAGCAGTATACGTATTTGTGCTAATGTTTTTAGTGCTCGTATACCTTATTATGAAAACCCTTAGCTTTTACCTGATACCTGCGACTTTCGCCGGGTTGCTTGCCATGCTGATGTTGCCACTCAACCGTAAATTGGAAAGCTGGCGGGTACCGCGGCTTCTGGCAATTATAATTTCTTTGCTCATCATTCTTATAATCATTAGCGGCATCATTACTATCATCTCTACCCAGGTGTTGAAATTTGCTAAAGACTTGCCTACTATTCAACAGCAGCTTACTGGAAAATTTCAGGAATTTCAGGAATTTATTCAGAAAGTAACCGGCATTACTGCCGAAAACCAGATGAACTTCATAAATAAGGAAGTAAACTCAATAATCGCATCTGCCGATCAGTGGGCTACAGGAATTCTGGTAGCTACAGGAGGTACCCTTGCCGGCCTTGGATTGCTGATAATACATTTCATTTTCATTTTAATATACCGCAATCGCATCAAGCTGTTTGTGCTTGGATTGATCCCCGAAGGCAATCATGAAAAAGCAAATGAGGTGATGCAGCAAATAACGAAGGTCACACGTCAATACCTTATTGGTGTGGTAACGGTGATGGCCATATTATCTGTATTAAACTCTGTTGGATTGATTGCATTGGGTATTCAAAACGCGATATTTTTCGGAGTGCTTGCTGCAGTGCTCAACATAATACCGTATATAGGAGTTTGGATTGGGAGCGGTTTGCCATTGTTGCTTGCATTAATTACGAAGGATAGTTTGTTTTATCCGATAGGAGTGATATTGGTGTTTCTGGTAACTCAGTTCATAGATAACAATTTTCTAACCCCAAGAATTACGGGATCTCAGGTTCAGATAAATGCATTAGCAACAATAGGGGTAATTCTTGTAGGGAATATGGTTTGGGGTGTTATCGGAATGATATTGTTTATTCCACTATTGGGAATGGCTAAAATTCTTTTCGATAATGTGGAGGAGCTGAAACCCTTCGGACATCTCATTGGAGATGAGGAGAAAGTGAAAAAGAAGTTTGCAGGAAAAATTATTCTAAAAAGAAAAGCATAACGAACTAAATTCATTACTCCTGCCTGCCTTTTTCACCTACAAACTGGTGATCTCTATCGCGAAAGAGAATGTTGAAAGTTGTAAGGGTTCCATAAATGCGGCTAATGTATTGCTGCATGTTTACTTTATCGGCATCTGAAAGCTTAGGGTGACTGTTGATGTTTTGTTCCAGTACACGCAATCTATCGCGAAGCATAACTATTTTATGAAAAAATGCTTCTATAGGCAATTCTTTTGACTGGAGTTTAGCATCAAAGGGTTTTAAAACAATGGTTCCCTTTATCCACCTATCGCCTAAAGGAACAACCTCCTGAACATCTGCCCACTTTCGAAGGATACCCAACAAGGATTTTTCCACCTCTGATAAAGTTTCTATCTCTGATGATATCTCAACTGCATCGGTTACTTCGAGCTTCTCATCGTATTGATTGATCTCATGTGGACCTGCCTCCATAAACGTGATCAGGTATGTAGTAAGCCGTATGCCTGTTATAACACCTAACCCAAATTTGGAATGCTGCACCCTGGAACCTACTCCAACTGATTTTTCTGCCATCATCAATGTTCAAATAAAATACGATCAGTTAATAAGCTTGCGCGAACAACACCCGCTGCATAGATTTTCTTCCTGAATAGATACATTTTCCCTCCTGCAGCGGGTTGTCTAAAGGAATGCAGCGAATGGTTGCTTTTGTCTCTTCCTTAATTTTTATTTCTGTTTCAGAAGTTCCATCCCAGTGTGCAGATATAAATCCACCGTTCTCATCTAAAACCTTTTTAAATTCATCAAATGTTTCTACTGTCGTAATGTTTGCATCACGAAATGAAAGCGCTTTATTGTAAAGGCTGGTTTGTATTTCATCCAGGAGATTCAATATTAGTTGGGGTAACCCCTGCATTGATACTGTCGATTTGGTTAAATCATCTCTCCTTGCAAGCTCAACAGTTTGGCTTTCAAGATCGCGAGGCCCAATGCCCATACGGAGAGGAACGCCTTTCAATTCATACTCTGCGAATTTCCAACCGGGAGTCTGCCTCTCATCTTCATCATATTTCACAATAATTCCATGTGCTTTAAGTTCGTCTTTTATAGCTATAGCTTTTTCATTTATGGCTATTCGTAGTTCCTCATTTTTATAGATTGGAACTATTACTACTTGCACAGGAGCAATCTTAGGAGGCAACACAAGGCCTTTATCATCAGAATGGGCCATTATCAGCGCGCCGATCAGGCGGGTAGACACGCCCCATGAAGAAGCCCAGACATATTCAGTATTGTTCTCCTTATTGGCAAATGTTACATCGAATGCTTTTGCAAAATTTTGCCCTAAAAAATGTGATGTGCCGGCCTGTATCGCTTTGCCGTCCTGCATCAGGGCTTCGATGCAAAAGGTTTCGACAGCACCAGCAAAACGTTCATTCGCGGTTTTTATGCCTTTTATAACCGGCATAGCCATCCATTCTTCGGAGAATGTTGAATATACGTCCAGCATCCTGCGTGCTTCCTCCATAGCTTCGGCGCTTGTCGCATGTGCTGTATGACCCTCTTGCCATAGGAATTCAGCTGTGCGCAAAAACAGACGTGTACGCATTTCCCAACGAACGACATTTGCCCATTGATTAATTAGCAGGGGCAGGTCACGATAAGAGCGGATCCAACTTTTATAAGTATTCCAGATCACAGTTTCTGAAGTGGGCC
>JACCZV010000175.1 GCA_013695775.1 Chitinophagales bacterium
GTTGTGCAGCTGAATGCATCAGGTGCCGTAAGTTATCAATGGTCGCCTTCATCCGGCTTGTCAAATGCTTTTATTGCAAATCCCATTGCAAATCCTGCATCCGATGTCACTTATTTCCTGACCGCCATAGATCAATACGGCTGCAGTCTTTTTGATTCAGTCAGCATCACTGTTTTTGCGCCCCCTCTTTCCGTGGTTACGAATGCGGATACCATCATATGCAAAGGTAGTGTGGTATTGCTGCAGGTAAATCAAAGCGGTACTGTTAGCTGGTTGCCCTCCGATAATTTAAGTTGCTCAAATTGTTTGCAACCCCTTGCTGCGCCCGATTCAACCACAACTTATGTTGTTTCGGTGACAGATATAAATGAATGCTTCGCTGGTACCGACTCTGTTACTATAGAGATAGATACAAATTGCAATGAGAACTTAACTCCATCAGCAATCATACCTACCGCATTTTCTCCCAATTTGGATGGGAACAATGATTTTTTTAATGTATTAGGAAATGGAATAACGAATTATCAGCTTGACGTATACAACCGTTGGGGAGAGCTTGTTTTTACTACCAATACCCAGGATGCAGGGTGGGATGGAACTTATAACGGGGAGCAGCAGGAGGTAGGTGTATACATATGGCACCTTGAAGGAAGCATGCCTGATGGAACCATTGTGAATAAAAATGGAAGCGTTACGCTTATCAGGTAGCGGCTGGCGCAATATTGCTCCTCATGTTACTATTCTTAAAGCTATTTTTCCCTGAATGCAATATTTCCTGAATTCAAAAAACATTCGTTCCTGGCTGGTTACAAGACATGCGCAGGAATTGCTAGTGGTATTCAGCATTCAGGCTTTTTCATTGCTCGCAGCAGTTGCCATCAGCTTGATCATCACAAACTTATTAGGTGCAGCGGCATATGGAGTTTTTAGCTATGGATTTTCATGGGTAAATCTGCTTGCCGTCTTCAGTTGTATGGGCTTTGAGCAACTTGCTCTTAAAGAGATTCCAACATATCAGGCTCAGGGGCGAAAAGATTTGATGCATGGATATTTCAGATATGCAACAAAAAAAATACTGCTCATCTCAGTAATTGTGTCCATCCTTTTGTTTTTAATCTCCTGGTTGTTGCAGCAGCCAGATGATAATCTATTGAGAACCGGATTCTGGCTGGCAATTCCTGTATTGCCTGTAATTGCAATGATCAATCTCAGGCTCTCATGGCTTCGAAGCTTTCATCTCAATTCTTTAAGTCAGTTTCCTGATAAGTTAATAAGGCCTTTGGTTTTTCTTGTGATGTTGCTTATTGCTTTCCTTATCTACGGCCGTGAGCTTAATATTTTCATGGTAATCATTATGAGCGGCATCAGCATAATTGTGGCATTAGCAGTGGGGAATTATTTTGTACAAAAAAAAGTATTGTCCACAGTAGCTGAGGTTATTCCGTTATTTGAAAAGCAAAAATGGACGAAGATTGCCTTCTCCCTGCTTATGGTGAATGGCATATATTTTTACTTATCACAATTGCAGATTCTGATGCTTGGTTCTTTTAAAGGTGCGGTGGAAACTGGAATCTTTGCCATAGCTTCCAGGCTGTCAGACCTGGAGGGCTATATGCTCTTTGCGCTGAACGTGGTGCTGGCACCAATCATTTCGAGATTGTTTGCCGAGGAAAAAATGGCTGAGCTGCAATCCGTGATTACACGCACCTTATGGTTTGGTTTTTTATTTTCCTTGCCTGTTATAATAAGCTTTTTGCTGCTTCCATCTTTTTTTCTTGGGTTCTTTGGTGATGAATTCGGAAGTGGAAGAAATGCGCTGATTGTATTAACAT
Source organism: Chitinophagales bacterium (assembly GCA_013695775.1). Lineage (GTDB taxonomy): Bacteria > Bacteroidota > Bacteroidia > Chitinophagales > UBA10324 > JACCZZ01. Next base: position 1,833 of record JACCZV010000175.1, read on the forward strand.
TATCGCAGGTAGTAAATTTCGCCACAGGCTCGGTTGGTTATATGCTTACCATGACCGGACATCACAAAACTGCCATACAACTGCTCGTGCTAACTGCTGCGCTCACTACCCTGCTTAGCTTCCTGTTGATTCCTGCTTTCGGAATAAATGGAGCCGCTGTCTCTGCGGCGGTGAATAACATTGTACTTAATGTGCTTATGGCAATAGCTGTATATAAAAAAACCGGCATTAACTCAACGCTTTTAAGATTTAGATGAGCGGGGTCATGAAGCCAAACTTCTTTGTTGTGGGTGCCCCTAAGAGTGGTACCACATCTCTCTATTTTTATCTGAAACAGCACCCCCAGGTATTTCTGCCACGCATTAAGGAATTGCTTTTTTTCTGTACCGATCTTCATTTCAAATTTCCGTTGCTAACGGAACAACAATTTCTGCAATACTATTCGGATGGCATTGATCAGCCGGCCATAGGAGAGGTGTCGGTCTGGAATTTATATTCCGCAGCGGCATCGGAGAACATTTACAAATTTAATCCGACTGCAAAAATTGTGATCCTCCTACGACATCCGGTAGATATGATGGTTGCTTTACACAGCAATCATGTGTTTAACCGCAACGAAATCATTCACAATTTCGAAGAAGCAATTGCTGCACAGGTTGATCGCAAAAATGGTGAACGGATTTCTCCTCACATTAAATGTCCTGTTGAAGCATTTTATTATTTTGATGTCGCTACCTATTCGCCCCAGGTAAAACGATACATCAACCTCTTTGGAAGAGAACGGGTGAAAGTGATTTTGTTTGATGAATTTACAGAGAATACGGCAGCAGCTTATCTTGATCTTTTGAAATTTCTGGAGTTAAAACCTGTTATGCCATCAACATTTAAAATTTTTAATCCCCGAAAAAATCCGCGTAGTAAATTGCTACGGCACCTAACTCTTCATCCTCCGGCATGGATAAAAAAGACTGGCAGATTGATTTTTCCTCATCAGTCAAAAAGACGGGATTTGATGATGTTTTGGTTATGGCAACTCAATACCAAATCCGTTAAACGGGAAGCTCTTTCAGCAGCGCTGCGAAAAGATCTTATAGAAAAATTTCATGATGAAATAAAGACGCTTGAATTGGTAATAGATAAAGACTTATCAGGATGGCTGCGGGGATAAAATTTTCTCGTATATTCCTAAAAGCTTCTTGCCAACTATTTCCTCCGAAAAATGGTCACATACAAACTTTTTTAATTTCTCTGCATCATATAATTTATATTCATTACACATTCGGATGAGGGCTTGCTCCAACTGGATTTCATCATGTGTATCGATTAATATTCCTGATGATTCATCAATAAATTCTTCGGGTCCTCCACAACGTGTAGTCACTACGGGTTTGCCGCAAGCAAGCGCTTCAGCTGCCGCCATAGAAAATGTTTCTGAGAGGCTGTTTACAATTAAGAAAGAAGATTGAAGAAGCAATCTGTAGACTTCCGCATTCGATAAATAATCATGAAAGAAAATTTTTTTATTCAGCAAATCATTGGCTAATTCTATGTTGTGAAGCGATTGATTGGAGGCCGGTCGTATGATGTTTAATCGTGCCGCAGGGATGAGGTGATGTATCCTGGTAAAAGCTTCAATCAATCCTTTAATATTTTTCCTGGGATCAGTTAAACTGCCAATTGCTATTATGTTTATTGCTTCTCCCTCCGCCATTGTTTTTTGTGATGAATCCTGCACAAAAACCACGTTGGGAACAACAATATAATTTCCCCTCAAGCCAAAACTCAGCATCGCTTGCTGGAGGGTTTTTGAAACTGCTGTAATAAAGCAGGCCTGCCTTGCTGCTATCTGTGCGAACCATTTCAAGGGGGGCAACAGGACGGGCAGGTTATGCACAAAGTGGCTTGAGTGCTCTGATAGCATATAAGGAATACGATACTTATATTGTAGATATAAGGCAAGCAGAACCGGTCGTGTAAAAATGTGAACATGGCTGACATCAGGCATGCCGAAATTTTTCTTTATCAATTGCCAGCCAAGCTGAGTTGCCTTAATATATCGGAATAATTTTATGACTCTGCCAAGGCCTTTGGCTGACACATCATTGTTACGATACCAGATTCGTATTACCGTAAACCCAAATTCTTTCTCCACCTCCCAATCATATAACCTATTGCTCATACCAGGATCCGCGCCTATGTAGAGGACAGCAATATTGCAATACAAGGAAACTGCACGAGCATGATTTTCAATAAAGTTTCCATCAAGCTTATCAACGCGGTTGGGGTACCACCTGGTGATGAAAAGGATATTTTTGCGCACCAGCGTTAAGATAATTTTTTGGTGCGCAACCTGATAGAGTTGCCAATTACAATTACATCAGAAAATGCCATGGAAGCTGCTCCTACAATGGGTTTCAACAAGCCAATTGCGGCGATAGGGATGGCGACAATGTTATAGAAGAATGCCCAGAAGAGGTTCTGCCTTATAGTTAGCAGCGTGTGTTTGCTGATTCGGATCGCATCTGCCAACAGGTTGAGGTTACTTTGAAGTAAAATGATCTGAGCGGCATCTATAGCAACCTGTGTTGCATTGCTGAGTGAAATGCCAATGGTTGCAGCAGTTAAGGAAGGGGCATCATTTACCCCATCGCCAACCATAGCTGTAGGAGCTTCCAACATAAGATCACGAATGATTGCAAGCTTCTGCTCAGGAAGTTTTTCTGAAAAATAATTGTCAATGCCAACAGCGGCTGCAACAGATTTGCAAATCTCTTCTCTGTCTCCACTGAGCATAACAGCTTTTATTCCTGTGCTTTTCAAAAACTTAATGGCTGCTTTTGCCTCTTTCCTGATCTCATCCTGAATGTCTGCCATTCCTGCAAGAGTTCCATTCTTTAATACGTACACATTGTAAGAACGGTCGTTGGTAATTGCGGAGGCAATCTTATAAGATCCGGCTTCATAGCGGTTTCCAGCTAAATCTATAGCCGATATAGAAAGACCTTTACGATCTGTAACCTCTTGAACGGTAAATGTTTTTTGATCTTTAAGCTCCTCTACAATTGATTTCGCAATAGGATGCGATGAATATTTCTCAAGGCTCGCGAGAATGGTTTTTATCTCTTCTTCAGAAACACCAGTAGCAGTTATTCTGCTTATCCGGAATTTTCCTGTAGTCAGCGTTCCTGTTTTGTCAAAAACAACGGTTTTTACACTGGCAAGAGTTTCAAGAGACTGCGCTCCCTTTATCAGTATTCCTTTTTTTGCAGCTCTCCCGATGCCCACCATCACTGCTGTTGGGGTAGCAAGCCCCATAGCACACGGGCAGGAAATCACCAGCACTCCAATGCTGCTCATGAGCGATTGCTCAAAAGAATTGTGGAAGATGAGATAATTGGCAATGAATGTTAGTGCGGATATTCCTAAAACTACGGGTACGAAAACGGAGGTGATTCTATCCGCAAGTTTTTGAATCTTTGGTTTGTTTCGCTGGGCATCATTCACAAGGTCAATTATCTTCGATAGTACGGTTTCTTTACCTACGGCCTCCGCCCTTATTTTTAGGGTGCCTTCATTTAGGAGTGTACCAGTTATTACCGGGTCCGATATTTTTTTCACTACGGGAAGGCTTTCACCTGAGATCATAGATTCATCTGCCCAGCCTTTTCCCCATAGCACCGTTCCATCTGCTGGAATACCATCGCCTGTTGAAACGAGGAAATGATCTCCTTTCTTTATGTCGTGCCGGTCGATTTCAGTGATTACTTCAAACTTATCATCGCCATAAAAATCAATACGCCGGGCTTTTAACGGCTGCAGCTCAGTTAATGAAGCAACTGCAGTACGTGTACGTTTGATGGAGCGTTTTTCAATCAGGTTGCCTAATAATACAAGGGTGATGATGGAGGCCGATGTTTCAAAAAAAAGATAATCCGCATTGGCTAATATAAATAATCCAACAACGCTGTAGACAAAGGCTGCAGTGCTTCCAATGAAGATGAGAACATCCATGTTCAGGAATCCTTCTTTTACTGAACCCCAGGCGCTTTTTCCGAAGTATGATAACCCGGTAATGTAAACAGGAAGGCACAGCATGAGTTGAACTACAGGATGATGAAGTAAATGAAAGGGTAAAATCATATGCAACAAAAGTGGAATGGTAAAGAGCAGGCAGAAAT
>JACCZV010000178.1 GCA_013695775.1 Chitinophagales bacterium
ATTGCCGGATATGCTGAAACATTTCCATACAGCAGCTTTGTTTGCTGGCAATTGCTCGCAGATGGAACTGCAGACAATTCTTTCGGAAGTAATGGGATGCTTACACTGGCCTCTGGTAAATGGACGAACCTGGGCTGGTTTGTTCTTCCATTGGAAGAGGGATTTGTTGCAGGTGGGGATGTTTATAATGGTGCTTCGGATGATATCTTAATATATAAAATACTTCCGAATGGTACTCTGGATTCAACTTATGGAAGTAACGGAGTAAGCGGAAAAACATTTGTAGTCAGCGATCCCCCGGTTTATGCCGCCATAGATTCTGATGAGAACATATTCTTCTGCGCTGCAGGCATCAGCAATGGGAATTCTAACATCACCATATCCAAAATTCTCTCAAACGGAGAAATTGATACTGCTTTTTCACTGGATGGAAAGCTAATACTCTTTGTCTCGGAACCGGTGCCTACATCCAACTGGATAGATGATTTCATACTACTTCCCGATAGCAGCATTTTTATTACGGGCGCGATAAATGCACAAATGGCATTCATGAAACTATTTAACAATGGAAGCATTGATTCATCATATGGTATAAATGGATTTCTTATTCCTGAAACACAGCGAAATAATGAATGGCCACATTTAGCGGGCAAAGACTCATTTATTTATGTAGTAGATGGTTTTCAACATGTTTTTTATTCGGTTTATCATTCTTTTTACTATGATCCGAGTCCGCCAGATTCTACAGAATTTGCAGTGCATAAAATTCAAACCAATGGAATGCCTGACCTTTCGTTTGGTGTTAATGGCATCGCTGAAGTTGCATTTCCGGGATTTACTTTAACAAAACCTTACGCAATAGCTGTTCAACCGGAGGGCAAGCTATTGATTACCGGCCTTCTCTCCTATGGCCAACCCCAATATTATGCTACTGATGTTTATATAATTCGATTACATCCTGACGGAACTCCGGATATATCTTGGGGAGATCAGGGTATCATGATTTTTGATTGGAATATATATGATAATTCTCCGAAAATTACTACTTACCAGGACGGCAAAATTCTAATTGCAGCAATCGTTTACGATACCATTGGTTCACACACAACTATTCAACGCTTATTACCCGATGGCACCTCAGATTTAACATTTGGCAACAACAGTTTAATTATGCTGGCTAATAATCAATATACTCGTGAAATGTTAATTCAGCCTGATGGAAAAATCATTATTTCAGCCACTGAGTATTCCTCCGACACTCTCATTGTAATGAGATTACAGCAAGATGGAGTTGTTGACAGTTCATTTGGAACGTTGGGGAAAACATCTTTCAACCCATATATTTCTGTTAGTTTTCCGATGATGGATCTTCAGAACGATGGTAAAATTGTTTTTGCCTCAAGGGTCGTAGTCGGAGGAGCTCCATATACATATCCTATAGCAGTAGGGCGGTTTGACGAGAATGGTTTCCTTGACGAAACTTTTGCTACCAATGGAGTTATTGAGCTGGAAGAGAATACAAGCTTAGGTTCTATTCATTTACAGGAAGATGGCAAAATTTTAGTTGGGGGCGGATCAGCCCAGGATTTCTTTATGGCTCGCTTGCTGAATGATGTTACATCGAACATAGAAGATGATTTTGTTTTACAGCAAACCTTAAACGTTTTCCCCAACCCCGTTTCAGATCAGTTGATCCTTCAAACATCATTTTCTCCTGGTAAGGAAGCTTCAATTATTATCACAAATTCTATTGGTCAAATTATGAAGCAAGAACCAGTGAGATTTACTGGTGATAAAATAAAGGTGAATGTGAAGGATTTTCCCACCGGCATTTACCTTATAACCTTGAAATCTTCCGCCGAATTAAGTTCTGCGAAATTTGTAAAAGAATAATATCATAAATCCTCAACATTTTATTAAGTAAATTCCTATTGTATGAAATCCAATATTACTTTTTCATCCCTTATCATTTTTCTCTTCTTTAACTCTATTGCCTTAGCCCAATCCGGCTCGCTTGATCCGTCGTTTGCAGATAGTGGCATTTTTAAGTACGATAGTTATGTGTGGCAGGAATTGCCGGTAGCGTTTACCGTAACTCCAGATGGTAAAATGCTTTTTGTGGATAGTCATAATAACCTCATCCGTTACTTACCGGCTGGCACACCAGACACTTTATTTGGCGCTAATGGCATTGGCCTTAATTTTTACAACGACTTTTTTCCTTCAGCTTTGGCTATAGATAGTTCCAATCGAATTGTGGTTGCGGGGCATAGAATTGTGATTGCGGGGCCTTCTTATACAAAAGTTGTTGTTCAGCGTTATCTGGAAGACGGTACTAAAGATCTAAGCTTTGGTGAACAGGGGGATGTATTCTTAAGTTTGGATAATACGAACCAAACGTTAATAATTCAGCCAGATGGGAAAATAGTGATTGCAGGTAAAAAGAATTCAGATGTAAAGGTCTTTCGACTTAATGATGACGGTTCAACTGACTTTACTTTTAATCAGGCAGGGTATATTGGCTTTTTATTGAACACTATAAGTTTTCCCTTTGGAATAGACATTCAGCCTGATGG
>JACCZV010000183.1 GCA_013695775.1 Chitinophagales bacterium
CGTGAAGAGATGACGCAAATGCCATTCATGAAGCACATAAGGATTTTTCATGGTCACCTTATTGAAATATTGTTTTATAAGCGTATCACGTTCCGCCTCAGTTCCACCTTCTGGCCAGGTAGCGTACCAGGTTTGAACAACGTAAATGTGAGCTTCCGGCATCTGAGCCAGCACAACAAGGTTACACATCACTGTAAAAACAACAGCAAGTGAATAGTTGAAAATTTTCTTCATGGTGATCGGGGGTTAAGTTGAGTTTATGTGCTTAAATGTAATATTATTTCCTAAAGATAAAGAAAAATTTTAATGGATTTATCAATGAGAGGGTTATACATGTAAATGTCGTCCGGGCTTACCTGCCACTTCTGTTCCGTTAAATAACCCATTCTGACCGTTAAATAAACGGATTTGCATAAGGTACTTCCCTCGAATTAATTTTCCAGCGTAAACAAATTTTTAACAACTAAAACCTTTTAAAATGAAAAAATCAATTTTACTTCAAACTGCAACCGTATGCCTGTTGCTGATGCTATCAGACATACGACTCTATGGTCAGGCTAATCAAACGCTGTCAAATCTTACATCGCCTACAGCAGTAAATCAGAGCCTGCTGCCAGGAACCGATAACTCAAAAAATCTCGGCTCTTCAACAAAATCATGGAAAGACATTTATCTTGATGGTGACATTTATATTGACGGCAACAGATTCACTTATCTTCCTACTGCTACAAGCACCTTCGTAGGCAATACGGCTAACTCCACATCAACAGGTGTAGGCAACTCCGCTTTTGGCTACCATGTATTGATGACTAATACAAGTGGTGATCAAAACACCGGTGCTGGAGCATACACGCTTGATGCCAATACTACTGGTGATGATAATGCCGGTTTCGGCTATGCAGCGCTCAGTAGTAATACATCCGGAGCATACAACTGTGCATTTGGAAATTTTTCACTTTATAATAATGCTCTATATAATTACAACTCTGCCTTTGGAGATAATTCACTTAGAAATAATACAGGATCGTATAATTCGGCTTTTGGAGCTCGGGCTCTTTATTCCAACACTGGCGGAGGCCACAATACGGCAAATGGAGGCTTTACTCTGTATTCCAACACCACAGGATCTTACAATACAGCGATAGGAAAAGAAGCTCTTTATTACAACACAACCGGAAAATCTAATGCAGCTACTGGAACCTTTGCTCTTTATTGGAACAGCACCGGAGAGTATAATACGGCCAATGGATATCAAGCCCTCTCTGATAACTTCACCGGATCTTATAATACAGCAAATGGATCCTCATCGGGATCACACGGTGATGGCAATACATATTGCACCTTTAACGGCTATGATGCAGATCAAAGCGTGGATGGAACTTTTACTAATTCAACTGCATTGGGAAATAGCAGCCGTATTTCAGCAAGCAACCAGGTTCGCATCGGCAACTCTTCTGTTACCTCTATTGGTGGATATGCAAGCTGGACGAATATCAGTGATGGCAGGTATAAAAAGGATATAAAAGGAAATGTGCCGGGTATAGAGTTTATTAATAAACTGAAACCGGTTACTTACCATTTGGATGTAAGCGGAATAAGAAAATTCTTGAATGAAGATATTATTGGTGGAAAAGACACACAAGGTTTCAAAGAAAAGAGTGCAGAAGAAAAAGCATTAATTGATAAAGGAGTAAAAGAAAAAGAAGAGGTTGTTTACACGGGCTTTATTGCCCAGGAAGTAGAACAGGCTGCAAGTGAGATTGGCTATATTTTCTCAGGAGTTGACAAACCGGAGAATGAAAATTCACTGTATGGCTTACGCTATGCTGAATTTGTAGTGCCATTAGTCAAGGCAGTGCAGGAACTGTCTTCAACAAATAAAGAATTGACAGCCAGGATAGAAAAACTGGAATCATTATTAAACTCCTCAGCGACATCGCCAGCTTCAATTGACCCGGAAACTTCTGTACAAAAAATCAATCTCGAGTCAAGTGGCAACGCTGCCATCCTTGGGCAAAACATTCCAAATCCATTTGAAGGAAACACAGTGATCAGCTATTACATTCCTGAAAACTCATCAGATGCAAAAATCATTTTCTACTCTGAAAGAGGAAATTGGATCAGGTCAGTTTCTATCAGTGAAAATGGACACGGGCAGATATCGGTGAATGCAAGTGATCTTTCTTCAGGTATTTACCAGTATTCATTAATTATCAATGGTCAAACAATTGAAACAAGGCAGATGGGCATTGCAAAATAAGAGTAGGGTTAGTTAAGTTGATACCCCGGCTGTCGTTGAATAGCCGGGGTATGTTTTTTTAACTTCCTTCTTCAATAGCAATAAAGCGTAAATATTTTTCAGGGGATTTATTAGTGCCAATTTTTCGGAAGCAAAAGTTAATAAATGTGCTCTGAGCAAAACTTCACCCTTTCACAGAGGGCTAATAAATTTCTTTGGAAAGTTTAATAATCTCATCAAGCTCCTTCTTCGTTTCACTTTCGCCTCCGTAGATAAAGGTAGCGGTCATGTGTTCCCAGTCAGATATATTTAAACCATAGAGATCCCTTGCCATAAGCACTTCAAGCTTTGCACGGGTAGCAATGGCATCAATATTTTCTTTTGCCTCAAAGCCAAGCTCTTTTCTTAAATCTTCATACAAAGCATGATCATTAAAATGCCAAAGCAGATCGAAGGCAAGCTCGGCTATTTATTGCCTGTTGCTTTTTCTTAGTGGAGGGAATTGGTAATTCATAAACATAAAAAATACTCTCATAAGCTGAGATTTTGTTTCGTAAATAGTAATTCAATACTAAGGAGTTGAACAGAG
>JACCZV010000202.1 GCA_013695775.1 Chitinophagales bacterium
CATAGTTAGTTTGATGCATGAAGTAGAAAGCACCAACAATTCATCTAATAATAAACATCACATATTGCATACGAGAGGCTTTCACAAAATTTTCTTTTTTATAATTTCCTTTTTTGCTGGTTTTCAGTTGTTATCAGCGCAGGATACTATATTTAATTATAACCCATTGTGGACAAAATTTTATTTCCTCAATGATCCCAATTCCCAATATAATCTTGATACTACAATAGCATTTATTCACCGGTTTCACCCTGCCGAACAGCCTTTCGCATATCGCCATATCGGGCAGTTGGGTGCTCCGGCAGAGCCTATGTTTCTTTCGATAGAACACACAGCAGGCCTTGATATAGGATTTCACCAGTTCGACCGATACTGGCTCAGTAGCAGCATGGTAAAACTTTACGATACTTACCGCCCTTATACCCTGGCCGCTTATCAGCAAGGCTCAAAAAATGAGATTGCAGCCTCTCTCATTCATGCTCAGAATATTATACCTGAATGGAATGCAGGTATTGAGCTTCATCGCTATCGCACTGATGGGTTTTATCCGCGGCAGGTTTCAAAGATCACCAACTTTAATGCTTATACAAGCTATGGATCAAAGAACGGCTTATATCATATCAATGCAGGATACCTGTTGAATAGTATGAAAGTTAATGAGAATGGTGGGGTAGAGGATGTAGAAATTCTGAAGGACAGCTCAATATTTGATAAATCACTGGTGACGGTGCAGCTTGACAGTGCTATGAATTATTGGAAAAATGACAATGTCTTTCTTCAGAATAGCATTGACTTCGGCCCATCTATGGAGATTAAAAAGAACGACACTTTAACACAGCACATGATAGTATCGAAAGTGCGTGTACAGCATTTTGCAGAGTGGGAGCGGAGAAGCTTCATCTTTTACGATGATGCAACAGATAGTAATTTTTACCAGAACATATACATAGACTCGTTAAAAACGAGAGATTCTCTTTCATACGACCGCTTATCGAATGAGATCACCATTGGATTGCCATTATCATCCAAACCTCTCATCCGGAATTTCACGGGGAAAATATTTTTTCATCATGATCTGTATAAAATTCATTTAGCATTACCAGATCAGGAAATTCAAAATGGGATACTGGGCGGCAGCATGATAAAATATATAGGATTAGATTCTGTTGCTGGTCCCAAACTGACACTCAACTTAAAAGGTGAATACAATTTACTGAGTTATAACAAGGGTGATTATAATGTATCAGCCGCAATTGCTTTTCGTATATCATCATTTGGAAATATTTTATTAGAAGCATCGCAGTCAGAGAATCATCCTGCGCTCATCCAACAAAATTATTTGTCTAATCATTTCCAGTGGCATAACTCCTTCAGCCCATTTAAAACATCATCTTTTAGAGGCTCTTTCGCAATGGAACCATATAATATGGAGTTGGGCGGTGAATTGTTTCGTATCGATAATTTTATCTATTGGAATTCTTTGGCTTTGCCTGCTCAATACGATGGAAGTCTTATGGGGTATTCAATATTTCTTAGAAAGAATTTCAGCATCAAAAGTTTCCATCTTGACAATGAGATACAATATCAGCATTATAATATAGATAGCATAGTAAGCTTTCCTCCCTTCTTCACACGCCATAGTCTATATTTTGAAGACAATCTGTTTAAAGGCGCCTTAACGAGTAAGGTTGGTATTGATGTACGTTACATTGCGGATCATTATGGGCCTGCCTATATGCCGGCAACGGGTCAATTTTATATTCAGCGCTTAGAACAATTGAGCTATTATCCAGTGGCGGATCTCTTCATCAGCATTAAAATAAAAGGGGTGCGGGCGTTTGCGATGGTGCAAAATATTAATCAGGATCTCTTTGCACGGGTTAATTTCTCCGCTTACCGTTATCCCATGCCGGACCGGGCATTCAAATTAGGGGTTGAATGGAGGTTTTGGAATTAGTAGCATCTATGAATTTTCAGGGCTTATTATTAGTCCTCACCAAAAGTGCCATATTCCGGGTCAAGATCTCCCTCCAGAATAGCCATATAAGTGCATGATGCCGGTTGTCTGCTATTGATTACGCGGAAGTATATTTGGTAGGTTCCATCATTTACGGGTGTATAAAAGAGGTTGATCTGTTCTCTGTCAAGCTCGTTTATCTTAAAGACATATTCGAGTTGAAGTCCCATGTCGTCACGTATTTCAATAGCAGATGCATCAACGCTTTTTTCAGTTACGAGTAATATTGTATACTGCCGTCCCCCATCTAAATCTACCCTTTTTCTTATTATTTTTCCTGACGTAAGATATTCACTCCATTCTTCTTCAGGATCATAGTTACCGTAGCTGCGCGTGCTTTTCAGCAAATCGAAGGACTCATAAACACTTATATCATTACACTTGAAATCTTTATTTTTCTCCGACACCTGAGCGGTGGAATATGAAGCAATGCTTAAAAAAGAGAGAAATAAAATAACAAAGCTTCTTAACATATAAACTATAGGATAGATGAGATCAGGTTTTTTGTTTTTTCTTTTTTGCAGCCGGAAACAATACGTTGTTTAGGATGAGCCGGTAACCCGGTGAATTAGGGTGCAAAGCCAAATCCGTAGGAGGATCCCCGACCTGGTGCTGGTAATCCTCTGGGTCATGGCCCCCATAAAATGTCCAGGTGCCATTGCCATATTCTCCATGAACGTATCTTGCTTCTCCTGCGGCTTTGTTTTCACCCATAACGAGAGTGGTTGACTTCAGCAGATCATTTCGGAATGATGTAGTTTGGCCCATGAAACCTTTAACTGTCTGCGTATGATCCTGGCAAAGCATAGTAGGTACAG
>JACCZV010000213.1 GCA_013695775.1 Chitinophagales bacterium
AAATGCAGATCCACAGTTCATTCGCTGGGGCATTGAAAAGGCACTTGCCTGGCGGCAAAAAAGAAGACCTCCAAATGTGATACGAATTCATGGCTCAAGGGACAAATTATTCCCGTTAGGAAATACACATGCAGATTATATAATTGAAGGCGGGGAACATTTTATGATTGTGCAGCGAGGTAAAGAGATAAGCATTCTTCTGAATAAATTGCTCAATGAATCTTTAGAATGATATTAACAGAGCTGAGAAATCTGTACTTTCAGGACAAAACCAGATTAAGCCTTAAGTTGTTTCAAATCAAATTGTGATATGAGTATTATGATACTTATTACGGGCGGCACATTCGATAAAGAATATGACGAGCTGAGTGGAAAGCTTTATTTTAAAGAAACCCATCTTCCTGAAATGCTGAAGCTGGGCCGGTGTACGCTGCAGACGGAGGTGAGAACATTGATGATGATCGATAGCCTTGAAATGACAGAGGAAGACAGGGATCTCCTTGTACATTACTGCAGCAAATGCGAGGAGGATAAGATCGTGGTCACGCATGGAACCGATACTATGGACGTGACGGCAAGGAAGCTTGCTGAGGCAAATATTGAGAAAGCTATTGTTTTAACGGGTGCTATGATACCCTACAAGTTTGGCAGCTCGGATGGTTTTTTCAATCTCGGCAGCGCGCTGGCCTTCGCTCAAAGTTTGCCTCACGGAGTGTATATAGCCATGAATGGTCGCTACTTTCCCTGGAACAATGTGCGTAAAAACAGAAATACAGGAGTCTTTGAAGAGATTGGGTAGCCTTATTTCCACCTTTAAGGTTTCTAAATAATTAATTCAAGGTTAAATAGACTGATATCATATACCCACAGCCTGTCAATTGTAGTTGTTAACCTCATTGAATCTGTTCCCCTGCATCTTATAATTAACTTTAGCGGCAAACTTTGAAAGTGATTAATGAAAACGATCATCGAGGCAAAACGCTCCGGGTTCTCTCTTAATTTCAGAGAAATTTTCCAGTACCGCGATCTGCTTTTCATGTTAGCTTTCCGTGACTATCGCGTACGTTACGCACAAACCATCCTTGGGTTTACCTGGGCTCTAATTCAACCGTTGCTTACCCTGCTGATTTTTATACTTGTATTTAATAAGGCAGTGAAGATAAATACTGGTGCAGTGCCATATCCTGTTTTTGCCATGACTGGCATGTGGGCCTGGTCATACTTCTCTTATGTGATCATGCAGGCGGGACAATCCATTGTATCGTCACAGGCACTTGTTACTAAAGTTTATTTCCCAAGGCTCATTATTCCTCTCTCTAAAAGTATTGTGGGTTTTATTGATTTCCTGATTGCTTTCCTGATGCTACTGTCGCTAATGGTTTATTATAGGGTTACACCCTCTATAAACATCTTCGTTTTGCCGTTTGTGATATTCGCACTCATCGTTCTTTCCCTGGCGATGGGCATTTGGCTGAGCGCTTTAACTATACGGTTCCGCGATGTTCAGTATGTGATTCCGTTCCTCGTGCAGATTGGATTGTATGTTTCTCCCGTTGGGTATCCCTCTTCAGAAATACCTATGGAGTATAGGCCTTTATATTATCTCAATCCTATGGCCGGCATAATTGATGGCTTTCGATGGTCGTTATTTGGGACGCCGCTGCCCGATGCCAAATATTTGGTCTTCAGTGGAGTCGGAATTTTACTTTTATTTGTTACCAGCATTTTTTATTTCCGGCGAACTGAGCGCCTCATTGCTGATATAATTTAGTTTTATTCAATGATGAACACTATATGAAATGAGTCAATAATCAGAAACTGATGCAAGCTGGTATTGCCGTCGAACACTTATCTAAAATGTATCGCATCGGGCGCAGGCGCAGTGGCAGCTTCCGTGAAACGGTAAGCGACCGCTTCGATAATATTTTTTTAAAAAAATTAGATGCAGAAGATTTTTGGGCATTGAGGGATGTTTCGTTCAATGTGGGGCAGGGTGAAGTAGTAGGAATTATTGGAAAAAATGGAGCCGGAAAAAGCACACTGCTAAAAATTCTCTCGCGCATCACTGAGCCAACAGAGGGCAGGGCAATCATCTGGGGAAGGGTATCTTCCTTGCTCGAAGTAGGTACAGGCTTTCATCCTGAACTCACCGGCCGCGAAAACATATATATGAATGGTGCCATCCTCGGTATGAAGAGGCCTGAAATCAAAAAGAAGTTTGAGGAGATTGTCAGCTTTTCAGGAATTGATCAGTTCCTGGACACTCCTGTAAAGCATTATAGCAGCGGAATGTCGGTGCGGCTTGCTTTCGCGGTAGCTGCATATCTCGAACCGGAAATTCTTATTGTGGATGAGGTATTGGCTGTTGGTGATGCGGAGTTTCAGAAAAAGTGTTTGGGAAAAATGAAAGACGTGAGTGAGCATGAGGGCAGAACCATATTGTTCGTAAGCCATAATATGGATGCTGTTCAGAATCTTTGCAAAAAAGCCATCTGGTTGAATGCGGGGCAAGTTTCTGAGATGGGTGAGGCACGGGAAGTTTGCAGAAACTACCTCGAATCTATCGTAACCTCCAATTGGAATAAAAAATTTATTACGGAGAATTCTATCCCAAAAATTGAGTTTGTTTCTCTTGATGAAGATAAAATAAAGGAGGGTGAATTTTTCTTACGTATGGGTTTCAAATCACCGCATGTGCTGAAGCCGCCCAAGCCGGGGTTTGTATTATTCAATGAATCTGGAGCACCGGTCTTTGGCAGCAATACAAAATTGCACGACAGCCCAATCAATGAGAAAGCGCTAAAGGAAGGCGTCATTGGTGTTTCCGTTAAAGGCATTACCTTATATTCAGGAAACTATTATGTGAGTGTGTGGCTTGGTGACAGTTATCGTGATTACGATCATCAGCATTATGCCATTCGGTTTACATATCTTTCAAAAATAAATTATACCGAACCGATTGTACCTTCTGCTATCGGCTCTATAGATCCTTTAGCTACGTGGTTTGTTGAATAGTTGTCACCAACAGTATTTTTGAGTTTATGGCTACTCTGTTGAAAGTATTGATAATACTTTCCTTCTTATTTAGAATAATTATCGAAATAGTTGGTGTCTATAATCCGGAGAAAGACTTCTTACCTATTCGTAAACTCACGTTGAATAAAGACTATGAATCTTTGATCAACAAAGATGATTACGAAATAACCCGTACTGCAAAAAACTTCATCTTATATAATGAGTATTTGGCTGATAATAGCTTTGACAGGCCTTCTTTTAGAAAAGATAGCTTATACAAAACTGCTTTAAGAAACAAATATAACATCTGGCTTCATGTGGCCGGAATTAAAATCTATGCAGGTATAACGAGTATAGATGTGAAGAAAATCAACGATTTGCCACGTGAGTATTTTTATTGGAGCTCTATTCTAATTATGATATTGAAAACGATTTTATCAATTATATCTTTTTCGTTTTTCTATAAGACTTTAAGGTTTTACTATACTACAAATTGGTCTTTAGGCTTTACATTTTTATTTAGTCTTTATCCCGAAAATTTTTACGTGGGACTTTTGAATACAATTGATTGCCTGATAGTACCTCTCCTTACCATAATTGCTTATTATTTCATTAAAGAAGTCAAATTTGACGACAATACTATAGGAAGAAATATGATCACATTATGCGCACTTATCTCTGTTTCTTGCGCTCTGAAATTTCACGTAATGTTACTATTGCTTGGTGTTTTCGGAATTTATCTCTTATTCATTCTCATAAACAGGATGTATAATAAAATCAAATTTGTAATTTTATTTGTGGTAATTATTGTCATAACCTATATTCCAGTATTTGTCAGCAATTATCTGGATTTTGGCTCTCTCTTTCTGTCTACTCAATCCGGATTTAATCTTTATCATGGTCATAACCCTCATGCACAAGGGAGCTGGTTGCCATCTATTTGGGAAAAACATCATGATGAGATTTTTGCTGTCCTTAGCTCAAATAAGAGACTTCCCTATTTAAGCGAAAAGGAAGAATCAGATTATTATAAGAAATTAGCTATTGACTGGGTGTTAGAAAACCCTGTAGAAGAGATAAAGCTTGCAGCACGAAAGGTGGCTATCTTTTTTTTGCCTCATAATTTTTTGCATTGGAGGCTGAATATATTTACTCTAATGGTGCATTTAGGGGCAATTTTGTTTATGATTGCCATTTTTAAGAATTATAGGCAACATGAGTTTGATAAATGGATAATTGCAAGTATTATTATTACTACTCTTTCAATTAATGTTTTATTTTTTGTAGAGTACAGGTGGCGCTATTATACCGATCCTTTTATGTTCATAGGTGCATCATTATTTTATTTCCCCTTTCTAAATCGATTAACAGAAAAGTACTTTTTACGTTTAAAATAATGATGGTGTAGTTTCTTGAAGGTAAATTAAACCTGCGCGTGAGCCTTGCGACTTGAAAATCATTTTAAAAAGGTGCTCATGAGATCGCTTCGCTAAGTTCTTCTAAAGAAAAGTAATAAACAGAATAATTTATTTTCTTTTGGCTTGATCCAAAAGAAACAAAAGATCAAGGCTGATGAAAAACAGCAGCCCTTCCCAGCCACTCCCGCGGAAAAATAAAAGCTCTTTTGAAACC
>JACCZV010000223.1 GCA_013695775.1 Chitinophagales bacterium
CTGATGAGCACTCAGGGGTCTAAGGGTGCTCATAATATTTACATCAATCCATGCATCTCCATCAAACAATTTTGCAAACTGATCTGCAATGCGATTGCTTGTGCTCATGTTTTGGTATAAAGGTAGAGACAAAGAATAATTGCTGCCAAATATTGTAGGTCGGAGTTAAAATAAAATAAGTTTTGCCAAATTATTAGACGATTGGTCTATTGTTTCTTAGAACCATTTTTTTAATACAGGATCATTTAAAACGAAACCCGATATTAATACCAAAAGATAAATCGAGAATTCCCTTGGTGTAAACCCTAAGATTTATGTTGGGTTCAAGGTTAAATCTTTTAATAAGCAGTAGATTCAGTTCTGTACCCATGGCCAAACCAGGTTGATGACGAGGCATTCTCAAAGTAAGAGCTTAAGGAAATGAATAAGGAGGAGAAGGATTATACACGAGCAATATTATTTCGTCACCCCAAACATAAGTAATACCGCCATATAACCCCCAGATTATTGTTGAAGATCTATTTCCTAAAAATGGATAGCCAACAGCTATGTCTGTATGATAGACACTTCTAGCCAGTGTTATTCCAAGATTGTCGGGTTCAGCAAAATCCACATCAGATGCAATTGATCCATAACCATATTGGAACGCAAGGGCCAAGCTTATGGGACTTTTTAAGGTACGCTGATATTGACCCCCTGCACCCCATGCATGATCACCGAATTCCAATCGGGAAAATAAACTTGTGCAATCCCTAAACTTAATTAGTTAACTCTGTCCTGTCCAAAACCATCTGAGCAAAGGGAATAAAAATAAATACCTGAAAGAAGTAAGACTTTGATGATATATTTCATCACTCCAAATTGAATAAGCTGTGAAAAAAGATAAACGTTCTGCCAAATCAAAATTACTTAGCAGAACGTTTAACCCTTACCTAATCTTTAACAACATTAAAGGGAATTATTTTGGATTGACTGTCTGCATACACCCAAAGAAAATAAATGCCGGAGGGTAAATCTGAAATGTCAAATTCTGTATCAAAATCCTTTAGTAACCCCTCTTTCCTTATTCTTCCCACATTGTCCCAAATCCGGATATATCCTCCTATAAGCCCCTCCGTTACATTTACCGTAAGTCGCTCATTCGCAGGCACTGGGAATAATTTGGCAATATTAGGATCTGCAAAATCCATTGTTTTACAGTATGGCGGGCAGTCATCCTCACAATCAATGGTACCAACGTTTTTGCTGCACGTTGCATTTATACCAGATCTTGTCACGGTTTCCGATATTGTTTTAGTTGTGGATGAAGAACTGCCGGTAAGTGTATACGTACTGATATTGCCGTTAGTTGAAGGCGTCCACCCTGAAGGTATTGACCAGTTATAGCTTGGATCCCGCCCGTGTTGTAACAAAATATGTGGCAGGCAAGTCACTACCATCATCGCAAATAGCAGAAGGTCCGGAAATAGTGCAGCAATACGTATTCAAGGTACCTGTTACATTTACAGCACCCCAGGCTTGACCTACTTGTGCGACTTCATTTGAACATATGCCGTACCAGTCAATAGCGGCTTGGCGGGTAGCGGCTCTGGCATCAGCATAGGTTGAATGTTTATTCATCATCACCACTTCAAATCTTTTTGGCTCAACCCGTATTTCAAAAGTTGATTGAGAAGTTTTTTCATATGATTTATTTTAAGGGTGAATAATTTAGAATGGAATAGTAAATAACTATAGAACTCAGGAGAAAGATACAAATTAAAGATAAGTTAATTTTAATTCGCCTGTTATAAGGATGCCATCACACAATTGAAAAATTCCATTCTTCAATGTGTAAATTTGCCGCAATTCGGCATTGAGATGAATGAACTTCTCCCCTATCAGTCAAAAAATAAAGTCCGCATCGTCACCGCAGCTTCCCTCTTTGATGGACATGATGCAGCCATTAACATCATGCGGCGGATCATCCAGGCAAGTGGTGTCGAAGTAATTCATCTGGGTCACGATAGAAGCGTTCAGGAGGTAGTAGATTGTGCCATCCAGGAAGATGCACAGGCGATAGCAATGACCAGCTACCAGGGCGGGCACATGGAATATTTTAAGTACATGTATGACCTACTGAAAGAAAAAGGGTGTGCTCACATAAAAATTTTTGGGGGCGGTGGGGGAGTTATTCTTCCCGTAGAGATTGAGGAATTACAGCATTATGGCATTGCGCGTATTTATTCTCCTGATGATGGCAGAGCCATGGGATTGCAGGGGATGATAAACGACATGCTACGGCAATGTGATTATCCAACGGGCATACATCTGAATGGGGAGGTTAGAGATTTAAAAAATAGGAATCCTCATGCGATAGCAACATTGATTTCAGGAGCTGAGAATTTTCCAGAACAATCAGAACCCTTTCTGCAGGAAGTTCATAAACTTTCAATGCTGGTAAAAACTCCCGTGCTGGGCATTACCGGTACTGGCGGGGCAGGAAAATCCTCCCTCGTAGATGAATTGGTGCGTCGCTTTCTGATAGACTTCAAATCTTTAACAATTGCAATCATCTCGGTAGATCCCTCCAAGAGGAAAACCGGAGGAGCATTGCTGGGGGATCGCATCCGCATGAATTCAATAAGCAATGACCGTGTATATATGCGATCACTGGCCACACGCCAGTCGAATCTCGCATTAAGCAAGCATGTGAAGGAGGCGGTATCCATTGTTAAAGCAGCCGGTTTCGACATGATCATCCTGGAAACATCGGGCATCGGTCAAAGTGATACTGAGATTGTTGATCACAGTGATGTGAGCTTGTATGTGATGACGCCTGAATATGGTGCTGCTTCGCAACTCGAGAAAATAGACATGCTTGATTTTGCCGATATCATCGCTCTAAACAAATTCGATAAGCGAGGAGCACTGGATGCCTTGCGCGATGTGAAGAAGCAATACAAACGTAACCACCAGCTATTTTCTACAGATGATGACCTTATACCTGTTTTTGGTACTATAGCCTCGCAATTCAACGATCCAGGCATGAACCGTCTCTATAAAGCCGTGATGGATAAAATTTCTTCAAAGACCACCGCTAACCTCCAGCCTCATCTTGATATTACTAAAGAGATGAGTGAAAAAGTTTATATCATTACACCCGCACGCATACGGTATCTCAGTGAGATAGCTGAAAGCAACAGGAAATATGATTCTTCGGCGAAACAGCAGGCTGAAATTGCCCAGAATCTTTTTGCCTTAAGAACATCAATAAATATCTGTAAAGAGGAGGCAGACAACAGGGAACAAACTGAACCTGCCATCTCAATATTAAATAACCATTATCGGAGGCTTGAATCTGAGCTTGATGGAGTAAACAGGAGATTACTGGAACAATGGGATGAAAAATGTAAGAACTATCGTGATGAAAATTTTATATATAAGGTACGAGGTAAGGAGATCAAAATTAAAACGCACACCGAATCCCTATCACATACGCAGATTCCAAAAATCAGTACACCACAATTTGAAAGCTGGGGCGAAAGGTTGCGATGGGCTCTGCAGGAGAATTTCCCCGGTGAATTCCCCTATACGTCAGGCATCTATCCCTTCAAGCGTGAGGGCGAAGACCCTACCCGCATGTTTGCTGGTGAGGGCGGACCAGAGCGTACAAATAAGAGATTTCATTATGTGTCATTAGGCACTCCTGCCAAAAGGTTGTCGACTGCATTTGACTCTGTAACGCTATACGGCCAAGACCCGGGACATCGCCCGGACATATATGGCAAGATCGGCAACAGCGGGGTTTCTATCTGCTGCCTCGACGACGCAAAGAAACTTTACAGCGGGTTCGATTTGGCTGATCCTATGACATCTGTCTCGATGACGATCAATGGTCCCGCGGCTATAATCACAGCATTTTTTATGAATGCAGCTATTGATCAGCAGTGTGAATACTATATTAAAGAGCAAGGTCTTACGGAAGGGGTAAATGAACTAATTAAGGCAATTTTTGAACGAAATGGCAGCGTGCGTCCTCAGTACCAGGGCAGTTTGCCTGCCGGCAGCGATGGGCTGGGATTGATGCTACTTGGAGTCACGGGAGACCAGGTGTTAGAAAAAGATGTTTATGAGCGCATCAGGGAACGAACGCTTAACTTAGTAAGAGGAACAGTGCAGGCAGATATTCTGAAGGAAGACCAGGCACAGAATACGTGTATCTTCTCTACTGAATTTTCTCTTCGTCTAATGGGAGATGTTCAGGAATATTTTATCGATAATAAGGTCAGGAATTTCTACAGCGTATCCATTTCAGGCTATCATATTGCCGAAGCGGGGGCAAATCCGATCACACAACTCGCATTCACGCTTGCAAACGGGTTTACTTATGTAGAGTATTATTTGAGCCGGGGAATGAAGATTGATGAATTTGCACCTAACCTCTCATTCTTTTTTTCTAATGGAATAGATCCTGAATATGCTGTTATTGGCAGGGGAGCACGGCGCCTATTGGCGAAGGCTATGAAGATTAAATATTGTGGTAACGAGCGTTCCCAGATGCTCAAGTATCACATCCAAACATCCGGCCGCTCCCTTCATGCACAGGAGATTGACTTTAACGACATCCGCACAACATTGCAAGCGCTATATGCCATCTACGACAACTGCAACTCTCTTCATACTAACGCATACGATGAGGCCATAACCACTCCCACAGAGGGGAGCGTAAGGCGTGCCATGGCCATCCAGCTAATTATCAACCGTGAGCTTGGCCTATCAAAGAATGAAAATCCTTTGCAGGGCTCGTTCATTATTGAGGAGCTTACCAACCTGGTGGAAGAGGCAGTGCTGCTTGAATTTGATCGTATCACGGAGCGGGGCGGTGTGCTGGGCGCCATGGAGACTATGTACCAGCGCGGCAAGATTCAGGAAGAGAGTCTTTATTACGAAACCCTAAAGCACAATGGCGAATACCCCATAATCGGAGTCAACACCTTTTTAAGTTCAAAAGGATCGCCCACCATTATTCCATCTGAAGTAATAAGGGCTACCTCAACTGAAAAAGAATATCAGATAACCATGCTAAAGCAATTGCATAAAGCCAATGCTGAACATTCAGCTAACTTAATCTCTCAATTGCAGCAAACGGCAATACAAAACGGGAACATGTTCGAATCACTTATGGAAACAACCAAATATTGCTCCCTCGGACAGATCACGAATGCATTATTTGATGTGGGTGGGCAATATAGGAGAAACATGTAAGGAGGAATTCTTAACTGAAGGGTAACTCCTAAAAAATACGGGTTCAGGCATCCTTGCCTAAACCCGTAGGTTAGGTTGTTGAATTAGAACTGTGACTGGTTCTCGGTTCCACGGTCCGAATACATATCTTCCTGCTTGTTGCCCATGTTGTCTTTCAAGTTGGAAAGAAGGTCACGTCCAGCGCTTACCTTCTCTTTAACGGTTTCTGCAACCTTACGACCCTGATCGGCAAGTCTTCTTCCCTGATCGGCAAGTCTTTCACGGGTTACTGATCCTTTATCCGGAGCAAGCAATATACCGGCAGCAATTCCAATGGCTGTACCAGCGATGGCTGCCATCATAATTCTTTCTGAGTCCCTCATAATTAAAGATTTAATGGTTTTGAAAAATTGAATGAAAACAAGTGAATTTCTTGCTGCAAATGTAGCTGTTTTTCCATTTGGTTCATAAATCTATTCGCTCATTTTAAAAAGAATAATATTTGGATGATCACAGATGAGCAGGAAGCAATAACACAAAGTTTTAAGTTGCTAAAGAGGCAAATAAATACGGGTTCAGACATCACACCTGAACCCGTTAAAAAGAAAATAATCTAGTACTTAGAAGGATTTTCAGTTCCAGGGCCACGGAAAGGATCATCCTGCCTGTTGCCCGAATAATCATTCTGCATATTTCCTCCCGTATTCATGCCGCCAGAATTCATTCCTCCGGAATTCATACCGCCAGAATTCATGCCACCGGTATTCATACCACCAGTGTTCATGCTATCACTGTCTTCATTTCTGTTGGACATTGATGAACGTACTGTATTGATCTTATCCTTTACGGTATCAACCACATTGCGTCCTTTGTCTGCAAGTCTTCTGCCTTGTTCTGCAATTCTTTCACGGGTTACTGAACCCTTATCTGGCGCAAGCAACATACCAGCAGCAACTCCTATAGCTGTACCGGCGATGGCTGCTGTTATAATTCCAAGGGTATTGCTATCGTCATCATTGAAATAGGAATCATCGCCCTGGTAGCTGTAATCGTCATCCACATCATTATATGAGCGTCCTGAACCCATATCGGCAGCATATGAACTTCCGGAACCCATATCTGAACCATATGAATGTCCTGAACCCATCTTCTCTTTAACACTATCTGCCACTCTGCGGCCCTTTTCTGCCAGGCGATATCGGGTTACTGATCCCTTTTCGGGAGCAAGCAACATTCCGGCACCAATGCCAATGGCGGTGCCTGCGATCGCTGCAGTAATAATTTTTTCTGTGTCTCTCATAGTTTAAATTTTAAGGGTTTTTGAAATGATTGTTATCGACTTTATAACATCCACGAATGTAGATAATTTATAATTTCTATATAAAAATATTGCCAAACATTTAACCCTATGTTTTTAACTCCAGAATTTAATAGTTTTCAGGTATATCCAGTTGCTGTCTCATAGCTCTGTCTGCATTGGAGTGATGTACCCAGTAATCACTCATTATAGTTTTGTTGAGTGTTGCCGTGGTGGTAAGTAATTTTCCGTCAAATCCGGGAAACGTTTCCCCCCAACCCCTGATGGTATAGGGAAAATTTTTCTCAAAAGTTATCTTTAGGGTATGTTTCTCAGAGAGATAGTCAATCGTATAAATTCTTGTATCCCCATCTTCAGTCAGGCTAAGATTTGCGCTTTGAACTGAAAATGGCAGGTGCGTCATCCTGATATAAAAGCTTCCAGGCAATAGTTTTTGTTCGCCTACAGGAAGCCTATCAGGAGCCATCCTGATTAGACTCCACAGCTCATCTTCAAGGATGCAATGGGAAAATTGTGCATGGTTATCCCCCTCATCTTCAAAATATGAATTCCATCTCAAATTGAATTCATTCTGATGGCTATTTAATTGTGTGTAGGTCATTCCACACCACTCTTGAACGGATGCCGCGGTTTTTACGGCAGTGGGATAATTGTTGATGTCAACGGGGGAGAATACTGACAACATCATAGAATAAGGATAGAGGCCGGTGTTAAACTTTTTTAACAGGTTTAATTTAAATACAGGCAACCGGTCATTACCTGCCGCCTCAGGATTGTCGAGTTTAACC
>JACCZV010000229.1 GCA_013695775.1 Chitinophagales bacterium
CTGTACATCTTAGTGATGATGTCAGGATTGCATCTATAAGTCCTGCTCAGTCATATAATTCAAATACGGAAAAACACACCGCTGAATTTTCACGAACAGCTTCACCATATTCATCTGAAAATTTAAAGAAGACAATTACCCGCTATCGTGGCGATGAAAATGTTGCGCTTTCTATACATGGGGACAATCTGGCAAAAGAAGCAGCAATAGATTCATCGTTTTTACCGAGCACACGATATATCACCTTTGATCCGATGCCTGAAACTTTTGTCGAACATCATAACATTACCGATACAAACAGTACGGTTTTGTCCGATGCTCCTGCCTCATTAATTATTTTGGAGAATCCAAAAATGGTTTCTGAACCTGTAAATGATTTGGCTTTAGTTGAGACTCCCTTAACTCGGGCGGATACTATTTCAGCTTTGATAATATCCAATTCAGATAACAAATCACCCGAAATACTTAATGAAGAACAAGTCGTCCCCTCCGTTGCTAAAAAAGTTGAGAAGGAAAAGAAAGCAAAAAAGAACGGCTACGAAGAAAAAATTTCCCGGAAGGATTCGTCTTCTTCACCATTTCTAAATATGAATGATCTTTTTGGTAAAGACTCTCGCGGACGCGACTCAAAAAGGCACAGGGAAGAGATGTGTTTTCATTTTTGAGGGATTCCATCAGAGAAAAAAATAAGGAAATACAGGCGACGTCTGATTCAATGTATGTGCCTCGCTACGGGCAGGTTTCGTTTGTAACACCACTAAGCAGCAATGGCATGGATGGTTCCAAATACATGCATTACATCTCTCTGAACATTCTCCAGGGTTATAATGGTGCCCTAAAAGGAGTGGAGTTTGGTGGATTGCTGAATGGAAATAAAGGCTACGTGACGGGCGCTCAGTTTGCCGGTTTGGGAAACTATGCAGGTGGAAATCTAAGGGGTGCTCAATTTGCCGGGTTAGCGAATTTTTCGACATCTGTTCTTGGTGCTCAGTTCGCAGGCATTGCTAATGTTAGCGGTGGTTCGGTAAGCGGATGGCAAACTGCAGGAGTGATCAATGTATCTGCCGACAGCTTAAACGGAATGCAGACTGTCGGTGTCATAAACGTGATAAGCTCTGCCAGGAAATCCAAAGCCTGGCAACTTGCAGGGGTTGGAAATGTCTCATTAGCGCAGCAAACAGGCGCACAAATTTCAGGTGTATTCAATGTCGCGAATAGACTAAAGGGTGGTCAGGTAGGACTGATTAATGTAGCGGAAAACATGAAAGGTTTTCAGATAGGCCTCATCAACATTGCAGATTCCATTTCCGGTGTTCCGATTGGCCTTATAAGCGTAAGTGGAAATGGTGTTTTTGATATTAATCTCTGGACCAGCGATTTTCTATCTTTCAATGGAGGCATTCGCGTCGGAAGTCAATATGTATATAATATTTATGCATACGGTGTTTCTCCTTTTGATCCCGATCTTCCCTTTGGGTTTGGCATCGGCATGGGAGGTCATATTCCTTTTAAAAAAGCTTTCATAGACATTGATGGCATAGCCTGGACAATGCATCGGAGCTACCTTAGCTTCAATGGAGTGAATATGATCACTCAGTTGCGGGTGATGGGCGGATTCAAATTTAATAAATATCTGAGCATATTTGCCGGACCTGCATTGAATATCGGGGTGCAGGAGAATCGCTATGCTACCTTTAACAACTACGCGTTTTATGAGTATGCCGGCGCCAATACCACAGTGAATATTTGGCCAGGATTTATTGCAGGCATTCGGTTATTCTAAGACCCTCTGATAAGAGATAACCCTTTATGGGCTTTTCATTTTCAGACCACCTGCATCACTCATCATTGTTCGTAACAGTCTAACCATCCTCTTTTAAATAAATGGATCATTTTCCAGCTACGCCCTTATCTTTGCCGCCTTAATTTTATAAATATTATGGGTTTACAGTGCGGTATTGTGGGATTGCCAAATGTGGGGAAGTCAACCTTATTCAACGCTTTATCAAATGCCAAAGCCCAGGCAGCAAATTTTCCCTTTTGCACCATTGACCCAAATATTGGAGTCATTACTGTTCCCGATCAGCGATTGACAGAATTAGCCAGGCTGGTAAATCCAAATAAAATTGTCCCCACTACAGTTGAAATTGTAGATATAGCAGGATTAGTAAAAGGTGCGAGTAAAGGTGAGGGACTAGGAAATCAGTTCCTGGGCAACATCCGGAGTACAAATGCCATAATCCATGTTATACGTTGCTTTGATGATGATAATGTGATTCATGTTGATGGCTCAGTCAATCCCGTTCGTGACAAAGAAATCATCGATACTGAATTACAGTTAAAAGACCTTGAAACAGTAGAAAAGAGAATTGCAAAGCAGGAAAAAGTTAGCAGAACAGGGGATCGCGAAGCTAAAAAAGTCATGGATGTGCTGCTTGCTTACAAATCACATTTGGAGAAAGGAGGCTCTTGCCGAAGCATATCAATGAGTGATGAGGACAAGCATTTAACTGAAGATATGTTTTTGCTGACCTCTAAACCGGTTTTGTACGTGTGCAATGTGGATGAGAAGTCAGTGTCATCCGGCAACAGATACACAGAGCAGTTGGTAGATTCTATTAAGGATGAGAATGCTGAGATACTTTTTATTTCTGCGGCTATTGAGTCCGAGATCGCGCAACTGGAAAATTATGAAGACAGAAAAGTTTTTTTGCAGGATCTCGGATTGAATGAATCGGGAGGAGAAAAATTAATTCATGGTTCGTATCATTTACTTAAATTAATAACCTATTTCACAGCCGGCGTACCGGAGGTGAGAGCATGGACAATTAATAGAGGAATGGTCGCTCCTCAGGCGGCGGGCGCAATCCATTCAGATTTTGAAAAAGGATTTATAAGAGCTGAGGTGATCGCCTATGAAGATTTCATAAAATATGGAAGTGAGACGAATTGCAGAAATGTTGGAAAGCTTCGCGTAGAGGGGAAGGAATATATAGTGCAGGATGGAGATGTGATGCATTTCCTCTTTAATGTATAAAGGAAGAAGTATTCATGATTATAATTACGGGCGCAGCAGGTTTTATTGGCTCATGTTTAGTTGCACGTCTGAATGAGCAAAAAATCTATCACCTTGGTCTTGTCGATAATTTTTCTACTGAAAAAAAATTAAGGAATTATGAATCGAAGAGATTTCTTAACCTTATTGATAGAACAGAGTTCATCGAGTGGCTCGAGCTTCAGCACGATTCTATTGAATTTATATTTCACTTAGGTGCCCGGACTGATACTACGGAAGGGGATAGGGAAGTGTTAAACCATCTGAATCTTGAATATTCGAAAGAAATTTGGGCGCGGTGCGTGAAGTACCAGATACCGCTTTTATATGCATCCTCGGCAGCAACGTATGGAGGAGGAGAATTTGGGTATGATGATGATCATAGAATTATTCCCTCGCTGAAGCCTCTCAACGAATATGGAAAATCGAAAAATGAGTTTGATAAATGGGTTTTGCTACAGCATGAAGCTCCTCCATTCTGGTTCGGGCTCAAGTTCTTTAACGTCTATGGTCCGAATGAATACCATAAATCACGGATGGCATCAGTGATTTTTCATGGTTATAACCAGATAATTGAGACAGGAAAAATCAGCCTCTTTAAGTCCCATCATCCGGATTATGAAGATGGCAGGCAACTGCGTGATTTTATTTATGTGAAGGATGTGACTGAGGTCATGCTTTTCTTCTTTCAGCACCAGAAGAAATCCGGAATTTATAATCTGGGAACAGAAAATGCCAGAACATTTCTGGATTTAGCACATGCAACTTTTGCAGCTATGAATATTGCACCTGTTCTTGAGTGGATAGAAATCCCTCACGACATTCGTAATAACTATCAATATTTCACCGAAGCAAAAATGTCGAAGCTTAGAAGCATCGGTTACAGCAGCCAATTTCATTCGCTCGAAGAAGGGATCAATGATTATATTCAGCAATATTTGAATTTGGGTAAAATATGGTGACATACCTTTTGTTATCACTTTTTCTGCCACAGCGAAACCAGTTAACCGGATCTTTCAAGAACTTATGATATTTGAGTTCGCAATTGGTTCTCTTTGCAGCGACGACTGGAAAGATTGAAATGAGGTTACATTAAGGCTTTGGCGCGTCTGCCCCCAGCGAAGTTTTTTCCCATGCATCGAAATCCCTTTGTAATTCGCTTATCTTGTTACGGGCTCCTTTAAGTGCACCGGCTCCTAACAACAAACGTAGTGGTGGATTAAGATCATTCACTGCTGCCACAATGGCTTCAGCAGCCTTCACAGGATCACCGGGTTGGTTACCACTATTCCCTCTGATCGTAGCTTGACTAGCTCTCGCAGTGGAACTGTAATCATCTATCACAACAGGACTATTGTTAGCCGATCTGCCAGCCCAGTCAGTTCTAAAACCACTGGGAGCAACAATAGTAACTTTTATACCAAGCGGTGCTACTTCCTTTGAAAGAGATTCGGATAAACCATCTACAGCAAACTTTGTGGCGTTGTAAAATCCTACACCTGGATAGCCAACCAGTCCACCAATAGAAGCAATGTTTACGATGTGTCCGCTCCTTTGCTTCCGCATAATCGGAAGCACTCCCTTTGTCATATTGGCTAAACCAAAAACATTAATTTCAAACATGCGTCTTACTTCGGTGTCTTCACTTTCCTCTATAGCTCCAAAATAACCGATACCTGCATTGTTCACCAATACATCTATACCTCCGAAATGTGCTACCATTTTTGAGGTTGCTGAAGCAATTTCTGTTTCATAAGTAACATCAAGTTTTATGGCTATAGCTGTTTGAGGATATTTATCAATGATATCCTGAATGTCTTCGGTTTTGCGGGCACTTACGCCAACCTCATTTCCCTGATGCAGTGCCTCCAATGCCAAAGCTCTTCCAAAACCTGTTGAACATCCTGTTATTAACCATTTTTTACTCATGCCGGATTATTATAGGTGAACAAAGATAAGTGAGGTGAAGTTGGGGATTATATAACTTAAGTGAAGGAATTAGAGGATATTTAATTAGTAAAACAGCCGTTTAAATATCACCGTTTGAATTTATAAGTGCGCTGTTAAATTATTATAGTCTTCGTGAGAACCAATCCAAAACCATATCAATTTTCTTCTTTAATTCCAAGTGCCCTATAAGATAATCCTATTCTTACTGGATAGATGGGTTTTTGATTGTGAAATTTGTCTGAAGTGAAGGCCGGGATGATTGTTATCTAACTTCCATAAGTTGTATGATTGTCTTGCTCTTTCCTGAATATTTTTAGGAAGTTATTGAAGAGATTTTCTGAATCTTTCTGTGGTTACTGATTTCAATTACCAATCTGTTTGTTTGGTTTTGCCGTTTTTATATTCATTAAGTGCTTCCTGCGCTAAAATGGTTAATTTGTCCTGGCTATTTTGTAGCGTAGCATCCCAGGTTTATTTCGTCACTAAGCATTTTTGCAATATGCCTTTGCTCCTCATCTTTGAGTTTTTCAATATTTGAAATAACTTCTTTAAGCTCTGTTACCATAGCTATTTGTTTTTATAAATTTAAACATTTTGCAAGACATCCGTTAATCACTTCTTATGTCCCAGCGAAAACCAGTTACCCGAGTCATCAATAAATAGTGCTTCGTATCCGTAAAACTCTTTTGATGGCGGTTTCTTGAAAACTACTCCCTTCAATTTCAACTCTTCATAAGTTGCGTTAAGGTCATTGCATTCAAATACCCCAAAGCCAAATGTTCCCTTCTTTACGAGTTCCCTCATTTGTTCTGCTGCACCGTCTTTAAACATCATCCCGTCTTCAATTGGCATCAGCGTTATTTCTAAGTCAGGTTGTTCAGGAGGGCAAACGGTTAGCCAACGCATACGGGGCCCCATTGGTGCGTCAGTATGCACTTTGAAGCCCAGTTTGTTAACGTAGAACTCATAAGCACTGTCCTGATTAAGAACAAAGATGCTAACGTGATTTAATTTGGTAATCATTGTTTAGATATTTTGTTTGAGTTGCAAAAGTCAACAATGATTTTTCAACGCACTTCTTGAAAATTGCTATTCTGTGTTCCAACCTTTTTGTTCGGCAAAGCAATTGGGAATGAATTGCAAGGGAGTGTTTGTAATCTGCTCTTTACGGCGTTCAAATTGCTGTTGATATTCAGATGGGCAAAGTTTCGTATATTTTTTGAAAAGGGCAGTAAAGGAACTTATACTGTCAAACCCAACATTCAAGCAGGTTTCTGTAACAGAAGTTTCGTTTTGTAATAACTCTTTAGAATTTTCTATTCTCACTCTCGTCAGATATTGATGAGGTGTCTTGCCGTAAATGGTTTTGAATAGCCGGATGAAGTGAAATTTAGAAAAGCATGCTTCGTCAGCAATGTTGTTAAGGTCAATGTCTTCACTGAAGTGGATATCAATGAAAAGTTTTGCATGTACAATTCGTTTGTAGAGATATAATTTCGGATAATTTTCTTCCATTCTCTTTGCTCTATTCCTTTGAAATTAAATCTTTATCACAATCCATTCTGTATAGATCAAACCCATCATCCCAAAAGTCTTTCACTATTTCTCTGATTTCCAGGCCAAATTTCTCATAAAATTTATATACAAGCTGTGATGTTCTAACAGAAATAGTTTTTACGGATTCAATTTCTTTAATTTTTTGAATTCTGAATTTAGTTAATTCAGTACCAAGACCCTTCCCTTGACTTTGTGGATGGAAAATGTCCCAGGCAATTATTGCAATTTCTCCATTGGCTGAAAAATTATATCCACCGCTTCCAACTATTATGTTATCAGCCTCAACAACATAGTAATTGCCGGAATGATTATCTAAATAATCTATCAGGTCCTTTTCTTCTTTTGGGGAAAAGTATTGTGGGGTGTTGAGCCTCAGCAGCTCTATGATTCTTTCCTTATCAGAATGCTTATATTTTCTGATTCTCATCCTACATATTTGAAAATGGAATTGTTAATTCAGCCACTTATTTCTGTCTGAGGTCGGCGTCATCGACGAACCAGAGCTTTATTTTGCTATCCTTGGTAATATTTGCAATTCGGTTAAGTTTACTGTCCTTGGTCGGCGTCCTCGCCGAACCACGAGGTCTATCCCCAAAGCTTGGTAATGTTAGTGAAATGGTTAGGATTATATCACTCTTTTATACACCGTTTCGGTGGCCTTGTCGTCTTGGCCCTCAGGTGAAATATTGTAAGCAGTAATCATTACCTCATCATCACTTATGA
>JACCZV010000233.1 GCA_013695775.1 Chitinophagales bacterium
GACTATCTGAATCTTCCATTTTAAGAATTTTTGTTTCGTCACAAGACACAAGATAGAAATATCTCATTCCTGGGCAAGTCCTGAATAAATTAGGTGAGAACGGCTGGGTTTATGTGAGCTTGCGGCGATATTAAGACTTCCACTTATAGATACTTTACATTATCTTGTTTTTTTGATAGTTAGAATTTAGCAAGCAGTGTTTTAAAAAATAATAATTTCATTTCTTTTGGTTTGATCCAAAAGAAACAAAAGATCAAGGCTTTAGAAAAACAGAAGCGCTGCCCAGCCTCCCCGCGGAAAATCAAGACTTTTGTTAAAGGGCAGTATTAGTTGGATGCGGCGACTGCTATGCACCATTTTTCCTTTTGCCTTCCCGCCTTTTCTCTGCTCTTGCTTCTGTTTTCCAAAGGCCAGCCATCACCAGACAATTATTTTAAAATTCCTTTATTTATATTAGAAAAAAAATTATTGATAATTTTCGAAATAGCTTTTAAGAGTTGCAGCCCACCTGAAATATAAAACAGGGGTCGCTTTAAACATCAATAATGCTTCATCAATCTTCTTTACTTACCTGAAACAGAAACTCTTTCTCCTCTTTTGTCAAGGAGTCGTAGCCGTCATGTGCGATCTTATCAAGAATTGAATCAAGTCTGTCTTGCTTAGTTGGAACATTTGTCGCTTTGTGAATAGTAGCTTTTACAGGCTTTTCTTTGGTGCGGTGTGCCACCTTCATTGTTTTGCCAGGTCTGAACATGTTAACCGTCTCATCAACCAACCAGTTTATCCCGGTAGATAAATCTCTTCCCTGTTGCATTTGTCGAATGAACACAAAACCAAATAATGCACCACCCAGGTGAGCAATATGGCCGCCTGCATTTGATGATGGAATGCTGATGAAATCGAGCACCACCGTAAAAAGTGCGATCCACTTAATCTTCACAGGACCGAGGAAGAGGAGAAACATGGTATAATCAGGAACAAGTGTAGCAGCCGCAACCATAATTGCCATTGCGCTCGCAGAGGCACCCCAGGCACGGGCTTCAGGGAGGGCTGCATGAAATACGGGGAAAAGCTGATAGCATATGATAAACAACAGGGCACCAGAAAATCCTCCAAGCAAATAAATCGGAAATATTTTCCTGTTGCCTACAAATTCAGTAAGAATTTTTCCAAACCAATAGATGACGAGCATGTTGAACAGGATGTGCATGACTTCACCATGGGTAAACATGTAAGTGACGATGGTCCACGGGTGGTAAAGCAGGCTTTTTATGTCAGAGGGTACTGCTAAATACTCACTGTAATAGTAAGAGCCAAGAGGCTGGCCGGCGAGCCAGAAGAAAAGGCGTGCTACCGCAATTATCAAAAAAACCGCGATATTGATTACGATCAGTTGCTGTACTGCTGTATTGCTGCGCAGAATCGTACGCTTTATATCCTGCCATAGTGTATTGTTGCTCATCAGAAGAAATCAGCTCGTCGGTTTTTATTCCAGTATTTCACCATCAGGAAACCAATCAGTGCGCCACCGATATGAGCAAAGTGGGCCACTCCATCCCTCGCTCCTGTGAATCCTGCATACAACTCAAATAACGCATAGAAAATTACAAAGTACTTGGCTTTCACCGGAAGAAAAAAATAAACATACAAGCGCATGTTTGGAAATAAAAGCCCAAATGCCACCAACACTCCGAAGACTGCACCTGATGCACCTACAATGGGTACATCGGCAAATATTTTCAGAAAACTGTTGGCAAGCTCTTGAGATTGGTTGATGAAGGCAGGTTCATTAGGATTTATTTTCCAGTCGTTGATGAAGCTCTGTACGCGGCCCATATCAACCAGATAATCATAACGCGATGCAAATGTGGCAAACTCCGGTATGCCCGGATTGAGCTGATAACTGTTTACAGCTTGTTGTAAATCATTAAACTGCCATGCTGCTACCCCTAAATGCAAGAACGCTCCGCCAAATCCACAAGCGAAATAAAAGATGAAAAAACGTTTAGGTCCCCACACATTTTCAAGCGCGCTTCCGAACATCCACAAAGCAAACATATTAGAAAAAATATGCATAAAACTTCCATGCATGAACATATGAGTCACCATCTGATAAGGTGCAAACAGACTTGAAGTGAAAAAGTGAAGGCCGAGCAGGTTAATTAAATCGAAGTGATAATTTGTCAATACAATAGAGGCCAGGAATAACAATCCATTGATGATCAATAAATTTTTAACCACCAGCGGTAGGATGTTGAAACTCTGAGGCCGTAAATTCTGCATGATTAAGGATGCGTTACCGGATGGATGGCGAAAATAGAAAATAGAAAATTGGAATGGCAGTAGTCAGCCGAACAGCCGAATGACCTTTATACCCGTTACACAGGGTAAATCATATGACAATCTCCCTTTAGCGAGGTGCCTTTAGTCGCGGCCTTTTTGAAAAAGTTTCTCAATATCATTCAAATAAAAGGTCACCATTGTGTGATGACCTTCAGGAGTCAAATAGGGTGTTTCGGAGGCAAAAAGCTGATCAATCAGATTCTTCATTTCTTTCTCTGAAAGTAGTTCACCACTTTTTATCGAAGCTTTTTTTGACATCGATAATGCAAGCTGATGGCGTTTATTCAGCTTTATATTCGACTGACTATTTTTGAATTCATCAAGCATCTGTTCAATCAACTCGCGCTGATCCCCATCTTTAATATCGGGCGGAATGCCATGCACGACGAATGAGCTGCCCCCAAACTCCTGAATATCGAAACCTAAAGCAGAGAACTCCGGCAACAATACCCTGAGCAATTCCACATCACCGGCATTGATGTGGAGGGTTTCAGGAAATAGCTGCTGTTGCGTTGTGAGGTTGTGATGTTCCAATCCATTCAAATATTTTTCATACAAAATTCTTTCGTGTGCCGCTTGCTGATTTATGAGGATGAATCCCGATTTTATCTGGCAAACGATAAAGCTGTTGTGCAACTGAAATGGAGCGTTTTGCCATTCAGAGAAATTTTCAATGGCTGCCTGATCTCCGGATTCAACTTTTTCTAATTCACTTGGTATCGTCACGGTCTGCCCACCTTGGTTTTTGGCTATCTCATATAACTGTTCCCAATTCCGGAGGTTAGAGCGTTGGTCAGCATACTCTTTGGGACGGTTGATGATTTTTTCCTTAGCAGGAAATGTAGTCAGTTCACCAGAGGCACCCGGTTTGGAGGGCGTTGAAAAAGCTTCCACCCGGTCAAATGCTGTTTCGCGGTCAAAGTCGAGTGTAGGAGTAATAGAATATTTCGACAATCCTCTTTTAACAGCCGCATTCACAAAAGCATATACTATCCGCTCGTCCTCAAATTTTATCTCCTGCTTGGTGGGATGTACGTTGATGTCGATACGTGAGGGATCAATGTCAATAAATAGAATGTAAAGGGGAAACGAATCTTTTGAAAGCAATTGCTCATACGCATTAATCACTGCATGATTAAGATAATTGTTGCGGATAAAGCGCCGATTGACAAAGAAAAACTGCTCCCCCCTTGTCTTCTTAGCTGTATCAGGCTTACCTATAAATCCGAAAATGTCGACAATGTTTGTCTGCTCTTCTACCGGCACAAGTCTTTCATTATACTGGTTACCAAAAACACTTACGATCCTTTGCCGTAGATTTTCAGGTGCAAGGTGAAATACCTGCATTGCGTTGTTGTGCAATTCAAATTGAACTGAGGGGTTTGCCAGGGCGATGCGCTGAAATTCATCTATGATGTGCCGGGTTTCAACGGTGTTGGCTTTCAGGAAATTTCTGCGCGCCGGCACGTTGTAAAACAAATTCTTTATGGCGATGGAGGTGCCATCTGCTGCCTGTGCAGGCTCCTGCCGTTTTACCTCTGCACCTTCAATGTCGATAAGGGTGCCAAGAGAATCTTCTCGCCGCTTGCTTTTCAGCTCAACCTGTGCAATGGCTGCAATAGATGCCATGGCTTCACCCCTGAAACCCATCGTGCGAATGGAAAACAGGTCATCTATCGTAGAAATTTTTGAAGTGGCATGTCGCTCAAAGCACATCCTGGCATCGGTTTCAGACATGCCGCAACCATTGTCTATCACCTGAATCAGTTGCTTGCCCGCATCTTTTATAATTAATTTTATTGAGGTGGCACCGGAATCGAGCGCATTTTCCATAAGCTCCTTCACTGCCGAGGCAGGTCGCTGTATCACCTCACCGGCAGCAATCTGGTTGGCAATAGAATCAGGGAGCTGATGAATGATGTCGGGCATAACTCAAAGGTAATTAAGACCCATGAGGTTTCTTAAAAACTGTGATATATGGAATACAATCGAAGCCGTCCTAGCGATAGGCAGGCAGTTTTAAATTGAGCACTCTCGAATAGGTAAACAAAATTGGAAGTGTATGACGGAGATACTTCCGGCACACTCTATTATTCCTTATTATTCATTTCCTCCACAACAGGCTTCCGTCACCATAGCTTAAGAACCTGAAGCTGTGATCCATAGCATACGCATACACCTTCTTCCAATCATCACCGATAAAAGCTGCAATCAATAAGAGCAACGTGCTTTTCGGCAGATGGAAATTGGTGATCAATCCATCTACTATTTTAAAGTTATAACCAGGTGCAATGATCAGCTTGGTTTCTCCTATCAGTTGACTCGACTTTTTTTTACTGAGGAATTTTAAGACAGCATTTAAAGAATCCAGAATAGAAACGTGGTAACTATCTAAGGTTTCGTAAGGCTCCCATTGATCTACAAAGACCGGTAGATCGATGAAATCTTTATCAGGTGTCTTCAGCAGTTTCGTACCCAGCCAATACAGGCTTTCCAGAGTGCGACAGCAGGTTGATCCTACTGCTATTACCGCTTGGTCTTTTCTTGATAGCAATCGGACGATCATTTCTTTTCGAATTACAAATTGTTCTGCATGCATTGCATGATCACTCATTAACTCCGACTTCACAGGCATAAATGTGCCCGCGCTTACATGCAGGGTTATGAAAAGAGGATGAAGGTCTTTCTCATTCATACCATGAAATAACTTTTCTGTGAAATGCAATCCTGCAGTAGGTGCGGCAACAGATCCATCCTGAAATGCATAAACGGTTTGATAGCGCTCCGCATCTTCAGCATCCGCTTTGCGTTTGATATAGGGTGGCAGCGGAACAAAGCCGGTAGCTTCCAGCACCTTGGAAAAAGACAGGGACTCAGGCTTCCATGAAAAGTGAACAAGAAAATCATTTTCTATTTTTCCTTTTAGCTTTACCTTTACCTGTAGTATTCCTTCTTCATCCCCCATTTTTATTTTTCTGGAAAGGAAGTCTTCACGCCACTTCTTCACATTTCCAACCAAACACCGCCACTCACATTCGCTGTGCTGAAAGATAGCTAACTGCATATCACGAAATGGTGATACCGGCTCAAGCAACAATATTTCGATTTCGGCACCTTGCTCATTTTTAAATAATATTCGTGCATGGATAACTTTGGTGTCATTAAAAAAAATCATAGCACCTTCCGGAAGATAGCTGATGATGTTGCTGAAAATATCTTCCTTCACCTTCCCTGCATGATAAACTAAGAGTTTCGACTCGTCCCGTTCTGCCAGGGGCTGTTGAGCTATGCGGTCTTGGGGCAGCACATAGCTGAAATCGCGGATGGATAAGTCTTTCGGATGCATCTGTTTAAATAAAATCAAAGGTAGCAGGTCATCGCTTATTTGTCCCTGTTGAAATATTACTTTTCATTTTATCATTTTGGCAGTGCCAGTATTTAATTTTACCCGCTTATGTGGACAAGAGTTTTTTTGCCAATGCTGCTGACATTTATTCTTCTCATGGCACGCGTTGAGCCGAAGCTAAATGAAAATAAAATGCAGCCGGAAGAAGGGATTCCCCCTTATTT
Organism: Chitinophagales bacterium; assembly: GCA_013695775.1. Taxonomy (GTDB): domain Bacteria; phylum Bacteroidota; class Bacteroidia; order Chitinophagales; family UBA10324; genus JACCZZ01. The sequence goes on from JACCZV010000233.1 coordinate 5,914, forward strand.
ATATGGGCAGTCGACATGGGCAGATTCACTCTTACAGACGATGACACTCGAAGAACGCATTGGGCAACTATTCATGGTAGCAGCCTATTCAAGGTCAAATTCTGATCCGTCGCATGTTGCTGACCTCATTAAAAAGTATTCTATCGGTGGCGTGATCTTCATGCAGGGCGAGCCTTCAAAACAGGCAATACTTACTAATTATTTTCAATCGATCTCTAAGGTACCCCTAATGATCGGGCAGGATGCGGAATGGGGCTTGTCTATGCGTATTGACAGCACTGTTGTGTTTCCCAGGGAGATAATGCTTGGTGCCATTCAAGACAACAACCTGATTTATGAATTTGGAAAAGAGATGGCCCGTGAATGCAAAAGGATAGGAGTAAACGTGAGCTTTTCTCCGGTAGTTGATATCAACAGCAACGCTCTGAATCCGGTAATAGGGGACCGTTCATTCGGAGAAAATAAATTAAATGTTGCATCGAAAGGAATTATGTACATGCGTGGCCTGCAGGATGGTGGCGTGCTGGCATGCGCTAAACATTTCCCAGGCCACGGCGACACTGATAAAGATTCACACAAAACCCTTCCAACTGTGAGTGGTTCGCGTGCACGGCTTGACTCTATAGAACTGTTTCCTTTTCAGAAAATTATTGATGCCGGTGTGGGAAGTGTAATGATTGCACATCTGAATATTCCCTCTCTTGACAGCAATGTAAATCTTCCTTCTACTCTGTCGAAAAAAATTGTAACCGGCTTGTTAAAAGTTAATATGGGATTTAAAGGTTTGAGTTTTACAGATGCTTTGAATATGAAAGGAGTCACCGATTATTACCCTGCCGGGGAGGCTGATGTCAGAGCCTTGATTGCCGGCAATGATATACTTCTCTTTCCCGGTAACGTGTCAGGCGCTGTAGAAAAAATAAAAGAAGCCATACAACTTGGGACAATCACTCAGGACGAAATTGATTCACGGGTGCGTAAGATACTACAGGCAAAATTCTGGTTAGATCTCAGCGATAGAAAAGCAATTGAAACAATTGGTCTTTACGATGATCTAAATAATGGCGCTGCTCTGTTATTAAAACAAAAACTATGTGAAAATGCGATAACCGTAGTTAAAAATAAACAAGACTTAATACCTATAAAAAAACTTGAAAGTTCTTCGTTCGCATCGGTTGCCGTTGGAGCAGCAGAACAATCGCCCTTTCAAAAGATGCTATCCAATTATGCAGCCGTCACACATTTTCAGATAAGCAAAAACGCCACGAATAAAGAATTTGAAAACCTGAAAAATATTCTTCTTCATTATGATACGGTATTCGTTGCTATTCAAAATATGTCAAGGTCGCCCGCAGCAAACTTTGGCATTACGCAAAACACGCGCAACTTTATTAAGCTTCTATTAACTACACGCCTGAAGATTGTATTAACAGTGTTCGGCAGCCCATATTCCTTAGAATATTTCGACGATGCTGATTGGCTGGTTGACGCTTATAACGATGATGTGGTTACACAACAGGTGGCAGCCCAGGTATTGTTCGGAGGTTTATCTTCAAAAGGCAGATTGCCTGTGACAGCATCAGGAAAAGCGGTGGCAGGTAGTGGTGTATCATCTGCAAGTCCGTTCCGGTTAAGCTATACACTGCCGGAAGCTGCGGGCATCAGCAGCCAGAAGCTGAGCGCAATTGATTCGCTGGTATTAGAAGCAATTCATGAACAGGCAACGCCGGGCTGCCAGGTATGGGTTGCAAAGGAGGGGAAGGTGATCTGGAAAAAATCTTATGGAAATTTCACATACGATTTAAATCACGAAGTAGAAGACGATGATATCTACGACATTGCCTCTATTACTAAAATTGCAGCTACCACATTGATGGTTATGAAATTGTATGATGAGCGGAAGATCGATTTGAATAAAACCATTGCATCATATTTGCCGGAATTTAAAGATACTGACAAGGAAAATATTAAAATCCACCAGCTTCTTACTCATGAAGCCGGATTTGTACCCTACTTCCCATTTTATAAGGCGACCCTCGATACTACAGGTAATTTAAAGAAATCGATTTATAGCAACATTAAGCAAGGTGATTACACCTTGCAGGTTACGCCCGATATTTTTATGAATAGAAATTATACTGATAGCATGTGGTACCAAATTGTCAATACACCACTGTTGTCGCCTGGAAAATACATATATAGTGATAATGATTTTTATATCCTGAAAAAAGTTGCGGAGAAAATTTCAGGAGAGCCTATGGATGATTTCTTAAAGAAACATTTTTATGATCAGCTTGGATTAAGCAGGATGTCATTTAATCCATTAAAAGATTTTCAGGTGGAATCTTTCGTGCCGTCTAACTATGATTTCACCTTTAGGAAAGAAATGCTTCAGGGCACTGTGCACGACCAGGGTGCGGCGATGCTGGGTGGAGTGGCAGGCCATGCCGGACTATTCTCTAATGCAGACGACCTGGGAACATTGATGCAGATGCTTTTGAATAATGGATCATATGGCGGAAAAAAGTATTTAGATTCAACAACTGTTGCACGCTTTACAGGCCGCAATGGTTTCGGCAACCGCAGAGGCTTAGGCTTTGATAAGCCGGAGACAGAGATGGACAAGGCGAGCCCAGTCTGCGAGGGTGCATCTGCGGCTACTTTCGGTCACCAGGGCTTCACAGGTACCTGCGTCTGGGCAGACCCTGAATCTCAGCTTATATATGTATTTCTTTCAAACAGAATTTTCCCTGATGATGAGAACAAGCGGCTGAATACGCTCGACACACGTATCAAAATTCACCAGGTGATATACGATGCGATGGGGGCTGGGGACTGAAGAATTCTTTTGTGAATACCGCCTGAGTAGTGGAAAAAACCATTTATATAACTATAGATATTTGAAAAAACCAAAGTATTTTGCTGAAATGAATACCCTCTACTTTGCCGATTGCCTTGATGTGCTGAAAGAGCTTGACCATGAGCATGGAGGCAAAGGCTTTATTGACCTTATTTATATTGACCCGCCATTTAACAGCAAGCGCAATTACAATGTATTGTTTGAAAGCATTGACCTGAAAGATGCTACTGCACAAAAGCAGGCATTTGCCGACACATGGAGCAACTATGCTTACATGGATACCTTACATGAAATTGGTGATCTTGATAAAGACCTTCACGATTTCTTAACAACATTGCATCACATAAGAATCAGCGACAGTGCGGTTGCCTACCTCACAAC
>JACCZV010000234.1 GCA_013695775.1 Chitinophagales bacterium
ATTTCTACCATACTGGCGCTCCTATGGCGCTAAGGCTAACATTGAGGACAATTTGAAAAATAATATTCTTTTCAGTAAAACATTCTGATTAATTTCTGAAGTCTTCTTCAATCGCAGCAACTCAGTCCCAGAGGGACGACAGTATGGTAGCATAATTATCAATAAAAATTCAACCCCATCGGGGTGACAGTATTTTTAGGACAAAAGGAAATCTTTCGCCTACGGGGCTTTGTGGTTGTGTGTTCTGTTTTTGTTTCTACCACATCTGTTCGATTGGCCCATCAACTTAATTTGCTGATTGCTTTCTTCTAATTTTGCCTGATGCGGAAGATCACAATCGCAATAGATGGTTTGGCATCGAGTGGCAAAAGCACTTTGGCAAAACATCTGGCTGAAGAACTTCAATATAAGTATATTGATTCAGGAGCTTTTTATCGTGCCGTAACGGTCTATCTAAATGAAAATGACATAGACTGGAATAACAATACAGAGCTTGAAAAGGCGCTTCATAAAATTCATATTGACTTTGATTATGATTTAATTCTCTGCAAAGAAAATTTGTTGCTTAACGGAAAACATATTGAATCAGCAATTCGTGAAATTCATATCTCTGATCTAGTGAGTTACGTCAGTGCTGTTCCGGAGGTTAGAAAATTTGTTGTCTCAAGGCTTCAACCTTATGGATATGAAAAGGGAATAGTGATGGACGGCCGGGATATAGGGACCATTGTATTTCCCTATGCCGAATTAAAAATTTATATGACGGCGGATGAAAAGGTAAGGACGGGTAGACGTTATAAAGAAATGAAGCAAAAAGGAGTAGAGGTATCGGAGCATCAAGTCACAGATAATTTAAGTGGTCGCGATCTGATAGACAGCACAAGGAGGATGTCACCATTAAAAAGGGCCGATGATGCCGTTGTTATTGACAACACCAATATGACCGAGCGTAAACAATTTAAATACGTGCTTGCATTGGCTCAGAGCATTATAACCGGGGTGTAAGAACATTAATGATAATAACGCCTCACGGCTTATCTTTGCCCTATGACGGTAACCATTGATCAGAGCAGCGGATTTTGTTTTGGCGTAGTCTATGCCATCCAGATGGCGGAGGATGAGTTGGATTCTGGTAGCACGCTCTATTGTTTAGGAGATATCGTTCATAATGACACTGAAGTTAATCGGCTCACTGCAAAAGGTCTTGTTATAATTAATCATGAGGATCTTAAGAATCTGCATGACTGTAAGCTGCTCATACGTGCACATGGAGAGCCACCGCAAACATATATCACAGCAATGCAAAATAATATTGAGCTGCTCGATGCCTCATGCCCCGTTGTTCTGAAACTACAAAACCGCGTCAAGCTATCATATGACAGGTTGCTTGGAAAGAATGCACAGTTGGTGATCTTTGGAATTCCGGGACACGCGGAAGTAAATGGGCTGATGGGACAAACGGATCAAAACGCCATCATCGTCACCAATGAAGAGGACCTTGATAAGATTGATTTCTCACGTCCGGTTGCGTTCTTCTCACAGACCACCAAAAGCACAGATAAATTTTATCTCCTGAAAAGCCTGATAGAACAACGAGCCACTGCAATGGGCAATACTGAGATCAATGCCAGTGATACCATTTGCCGACAGGTATCGAATCGTGAGCCGCAATTACAGAAATTCGCTGCAGCGCATAATGTCATCGTTTTTGTAAGTGGCAAAAAGAGTTCTAATGGAAAGGTGCTTTATAACGTATGTAAAGAAGTAAACAACAATTCATATTTCATCTCTGATGAAGGTGAGTTGAATACAGAATGGTTTGAAAATGCTACCTCGGTAGGTATTTGCGGCGCCACCTCAACTCCTCTATGGCTGATGGAACGCGTTGCTGCCGCAATATCCAAAGAAACCATCATTTCAAGTCTGGCTTGAGCTTTATTGTTACTTCTAAAATATGAGCCAGTCATATTGATATTTCTTAGCTTATTTCTATTTGCCTTTCACAGCAATTCTTTTACCTTTGTAGCCCGTTTTAAAATCCGGAAATTCTCATAACAAAAGGAGGAACCCCAACTTGGAAGAAAACAAAACAGAAGATCAAATTCAAATCACGCATGAAATGCTGAACGGATCAGATGACAACCCACCTGATCCAAAGCCAGAGATTGAGAACCCGCCGAATGAAAGGCCGGAAATAGAAAATCCACCTGTTGCCCCCCCGGCAATAGATCCTATGCCGCAGGAAATTCCGACCATAACACCTCCGCCAAAAACTGATACTCCACACGACGATTTTGACTGGAATGTATCGAAACGAAATGTGAAATCATACACGGCTGATGAGCGTAATCAGCTCGAAAATCAGTATAGCAATACTTTCGTCACCATTAATGATAATGAGATTCTACGGGGAATGGTTGTGTCTCTTACCCCCAGTGATGTTGTATTAAATATTGGATTTAAGTCAGACGGATTGGTACCTCTGTCAGAATTCCGCGACATGCCTGATCTTAAAGTTGGAGATGAAGTGGAAGTACTGGTGGTTGAAAAAGAAAACCTAAAGGGGCAGCTCATGTTGTCGCGTAAAAGTGCGAAGCTTGAACGTGCTTGGGAACGTATTGTGAGTGCATATAAAACAGGTGATATTGTTACGGGCACTGTAACAAGCAAAACAAAAGGTGGTTTAATCGTAGATCTTTTTGGTTTGGAAACCTTTCTTCCTGGATCACAGATTGACGTGAAGCCCATCACCGATTATGATTTTTATGTCGGGAAGATGATGGAGTATAAAGTAGTGAAGATCAATGAAACCATTAAGAACGCAGTAGTTTCACATAAGGCCCTTATCGAAGGCGACCTGGAGAATCAGCGGCAGGAGATCATCTCTAAGCTTGAGAAGGGTCAGATACTTGAAGGCACCATCAAGAACATCACTGACTTTGGTGCCTTTATCGACCTTGGAGGTTTAGATGGCTTGCTATATATCACAGATATTTCGTGGGGACGAATCAGTCATCCAACAGAAGTTTTGAAGCTCAACCAAAAGCTGCAAGTTGTAGTACTTGATTACGATGAAGAGAAGAAAAGAATTTCTCTTGGCTTGAAACAATTAACACCTCAACCATGGGACATACTGGATCCATCAACCGCCATGGGATCGAAGGTGAAAGGAAAAATTGTAAACATTGAAGATTACGGTGCTTTCCTTGAGATACAACCTGGTGTAGAGGGACTCATTCACGTTTCGGAAATTTCGTGGAGCAATACTCCTATCAATTCAAAAGAATTCTTCAAGCTGGGTGATGAGTATGAGGCCATCGTGGTAACAATGGACCGCGCAGAGCGAAAGATGTCGCTGAGTCTCAAGCAGCTTATCAAAGACCCATGGAGCGATATAGAGCAGAAGTTCCCAATCGGAATGAAGAAGCAGGGCGTGGTTAAAAATGTAAGCAGCTATGGTGTGTTCGTAGAGCTGGAAGATGGCATTACAGGCTTCGTACACATCTCAGACCTGTCGTGGGTAAAGCGTATACATCATCCAAACGATGTTACCAAAGTTGGTAATGAGCTTGATGTGGTGGTGCTCGATATCAATAAAGATGAACGGAAACTTTCACTCGGCCATAAGCAGGTGGAAGAAGATCCATGGGATACCTTTGAAACAGTCTTTCCTGTGGGCTCAGAGCATCAGGCCACTCTCATTAAAAAAGATGATAAGGGAGCAATGGTGTTGCTGCCTTACGGGTTAGAGGCTTTTGCTCCCGCAAAACATCTGAGAAAGGATAATGGGAAAATGTGTGAGCTGGATGAAACCCTGCCATTCAAAGTGCTCGAGTTCGATCGGGGAAACAAAAAAATAATTGTCTCACATTCTAAAGTGTGGGAAGATATTCTGGAGAAAGAAAAAGAGGTGCTGAAAGAAAAGAAACAGGTGGAGCGTAAAGATCAGCGGAGTGACATGAAGAATGTCAACCGTAAAGTAGAGAAAACCACGCTGGGCGATCTTGGAGTGCTCTCAGAATTGAAAACAAAGATCGAAAAAAGGAATGCAGATGCTAAGGCAGAAGCCGACCAGGAGACAAAAGATGATTCACCAGATGATTCACCCGAAAATTCACCCGAAGAATCAAATGATGAAGAGAATAAAAGCGGAGAGTAGGTGAGGTTTTAGATTATATTAATGAATCCCGCTGATGAGGCGGGATTTTTTTTATTTCATTTGAGCTGCCATTTAATAATAATTAAATTTGATATATGAATTACTGGCTTATCAAATCTGATCCTGAAGATTATGGATGGGAACACCTGGTAAAAGACAAAAAAACCAACTGGACGGGTGTTCGCAATTTCGCAGCACGCAATCATTTGAAGCAAATGAAAGCAGGGGACCTGGTGCTTTTCTATCACAGCCAGAAGACTCAGGCTATTGTTGGTATTTCAAAGGTCACAAAGGAATTTTTTAAGGACCCAACTTCAGATGACGACACCTGGGGTGCTGTTGAAATTCAGGCAGTAAAAAGCTTTAAGCAACCTGTTACTCTTAAAGAGGTGAAAGCCGACAAAGAATTGCAGACATTTCCTTTGGTAAGAATTTCAAGGTTATCGGTGATGCCGGTTACAGAAACTGAATTCTGGAAAATTCTTGAGATGGGGGAGACGAGGATATAAAATGGGAGTTTCTCTGCAGTAAGTGTATATATATATTCAGACATTTTTAGTTAAAGTCGTTTCATGGAAACTATCATCAAAATAAGCCCCTTCTGAAATGAACAGTAGTCTAATAATAAAATCAGGGAATTTATAGGGAGTAAAGAAAATGTAGATGTAACTATCTCTTTAAAAGAATTCGACCCTGCATAGGTAGAGGATCTTAATCGTTCTGTCGAGCAAGCGGAAAGTCGTGAGGTCATTTCTTTTAGTATGGAAGAATTTATCTCATATACTCCACAGTCGAGGCAATGAAAAATGTTGCCTTCACCTCAGAGGCTTTCAAAGAAAATAATGAATGGTTCGAAACAAACAAAAAATGGTTGATCTGGATTAAATTATTGATCCGAGAATTAACCATGACAGCTTTTAAGGGAATGGGCAAACCTAAACCACTTAGGGATGATTGACATGGATACGGGAGCCGCCGTATTG
>JACCZV010000250.1 GCA_013695775.1 Chitinophagales bacterium
GACTATACCTGATATCGTTCGACATCGCCTAATAAATCAACAGATCGCTGAAACTAAGTTTAAGGAGCCTCACGAAACAGTAGCCTGCCTTGGAGCCATGCAAGCACAGGAATTTGCTATGGCTAAATGGGCCATCGGATTACGTTTGACTTAAATTAAGAATGAGATCTATTAAGAAGATTTTACAATAAAGGATCATAGGCAATTAAAATAAAGTAGGCACAGTGGATGACTTTTAATAAGCTATAAACTTAAGGTTAATATTTTCTCTCTTTCTGCTGACCTACGCTTAGAATTGAAATCCTGCATCTACCGATACAAAGTCAGCCGTAAAACCACCTGCTGTGAGGTAGACCCCTAAGGAAAAAATGTCATTCTTTGCTTTTCCTAGGGCGGGAAAATAAACCGGCATCCCGACCTTCTGGTAAAAACGATGCTCAAGAGGTGACGGCCGATAAATATAGTAACCTGCAGCCACAGAAACTCCGAGGAAACCAAGGAGAAACTCATCTTTTGCATACACGGATGCTGCACATGAATTTATAAAATAATCAGATGTATATATCTCCTGTTGCTTAATAAAAGAATAAGCTGCTTCTTTGTAGGTACCCATCATTCCTACAAAACATTTGTTCCAGCGGGTCAGCATTTTTCCAACCATAAATTCAGAGGTAAAAACGCGATACAAAGGCCCGTTTGGAACGCTCCCTTCCTGGAAACCGTGACCTGCGAAAGCAGCGAAGAGCAGCTTTTTTGTTGGCGAAGACAGTTCATGTCTTATAAAATCATTGGTTGAGTAGGGAAGGGGGATATATTTAAAACCAATGTTCCATGCAGGAATGTTAATCCCAAGATTAGGTATTCGCACTGCCCCGGTAGAAAAATGGGTAAATGATCCACCGGCAAATAATGACAACTTATTGGTAACGCGCCAGTCGGCGGACAGAGAAAAAGAGGTAATGTTATTAATTGATGAACCTATTAAATTATTCGTCGGATTTTGAACATAATCATAATGCTTAGATAAAAAGGCAATCCCGGAACCTGTACGGAAATGAAGCGAAAATTGCCGGGTGCTTAACAACATTAATTCAATATTAGGCATTAACGAAAAGCCATGTCCAATCACGTCATTATTTCCGAAGTGAGTATAGGCTGCTGCAATTCCAAGGAAAGGATAATGCTGAACCTGCTGCCATTCCTGTTTTCCATCCATTTGTTTTGAAACATTCAATTCAAATGCGTTGGAAGCGTTGAGGATTTCAGGGCGGAATTTAGGGGTATGCTTATAAATGCTGCCATGATTATAAGAGGGTGCGATACGCCATCCTTTAAGAGCTGAGCTGTTTATTGATTGTGCACTAACGGCGTTAGTGGTAAATGCCATTAGCCAGATTGCGAATATTACCGCGGAAACGGTTCGTGCTCTTAAATGGTTAATCATTAAAAAAAAATATCAACTGTGATATGTAGGAAACACCGATGATGTTACTTGGCAAAAATCATTCTTTTACCTCCCTCATCCAAAAAAAGGGTCTTCAATTTACAGTATCTTTGAAAAGGAAATGAGACTAAAAATATCGGGATATGAATTTTTATTAGCATTGGTGACCATGGCCGTTCCTGGTTTGTCATTCTCTCAGGAACTCCTCTATTCGCCACCCCAAAGAGTAACTGCCGGATACGCTAAGGTGGAAATTCTCGGTAAAAACTCTCAGGGAATTTTGGTGAGGGAGATAGGGCGATCTGATGATCAGATTGCGGCTTATTACGATAATCTTCAGATAAGGTGGAAAAAGTCTACACCACATAAAGAAAAAAATGCAAGGGTTGAACAAATTGTGGTTTATGAGGACTCGCTGATAATTTTTTATTCCGTAGTGCTAAAAAATATTACTCTCCTTAAAGCCTTTAAGACCAATTCACGGCTGGAGTCAAGACCTCTTGCAGTTATTTGCGACACCATCAACCATTCGCTCGTAAATGCTACGTCGCCGGTTCACTTTGAATTCACCTCTGATAAAAATAAAATTTTGCTTTATTATGAAGATGCCGCTTTCCGTTCTAATAAGATCCTCAAACTCACCTGCTTTGATGCAGGTCTCCACCGTTTGTGGCAGACAGCTCTTAGGATTAAGACTATGCACGAACCCAATATAATTGAAGCAGTGTTAGATGATCGCGGTGAAGCTTGTGTTGTAGTTGGAGAGAACACAATTAAAAATTTCAGAAATGATTTTTTATATTCCGAGTTGCATGTGTTTAAAATTAATTCGGACGGCTCGGAGGTGAATGAAACCATCTTTGAAGAGAGGGACAAATTTCTTGGCACCTGCAAGGCCAGGCTCGATGCCCAGTCGGGCAATATTCTCCTGGCAGGATTATATGCAGATAGCCCGGGTGCAGAGTCTGACGGAGTTTATTTTTTTTTGTTAAAGAGCGATAATTCTATTGTTCAAAAAAGTTTTGAACCATATTCTCAGGAATTTCTGACTGAGCTTACCGGGAACAATCCACCCCGGAGAAGTGATGGTTTTTTTGATTTCAAGCCCAAAGAATTAATTGTTAAACGGGATGGAGGAGCCATTTTGGTTGCGGAATCTGAAACGGTTTCTTCAGAGTCTTTCACAACCAGCAACTATGGGGCTTTTGGCATTAGCTCTGGCTTCACAGTAAATTATTATCATTATGATGATATAGCAGTGTTTTCTTTTCAGCACGATGGAAAGCTGGAGTGGAAACAGATCCTGCACAAGAAGCAGGCGACAGAGGGCGATGGTGGATACTACTCCTCTTTTGTAACCATGATTGCGCCCACATCGCTTCACTTTATTTACAACGATGTGTCAAATGGTCAGACTAATGTTGCGGGCTATACAATTGACCCTTCGGGAAACCAGCAGCGAAGTGAATTATTAAACGCAGATCGTAAAGGAGTAATGCTTATACCGCGTTCAGCAAAGCAGATCTCTCCGAATGAACTAATAATGCCGAGCTTGAAAAGAAATTATCTGCAATTTGTGAAAATCAGCTTCAATACTCCTTAGCTTGGTTGCCATCTTTCGTTCTTACCGTCCGTCAGCTATTGTTTTTCTATTTATTTATGCCGTGTTGCTGAGAGTGGTATTGTTTGTTCAACCCATAATATTTCAGGCTCCTGAAAATACAAATTTGTTAAGTGAACTTACCTATAATGCACTTGATAGATTTATTCATAAGCAATTTTATCTCTACCATATAATAAGCGGTCTTATCATATTTTTCCAGGGTTTGTATTTCAATTACCTTATCAATTATTATAAAATCCTGCCTAAATCTTCATATTTGCCAGCCTTTTCATTCATCATAGTGTCGTCACTTTTTGTTGAATTCATGCTGCTTACACCACCCCTTATTGCAAATACTTTTCTGCTCTTAGCATTAGGAAGAATCTTTGCCTGGTATAAAAAAGAAAAAGTGACTGCGGCAATTTTCGACACGGGCTTTCTGATTTCCATTGCCTCCTTGTTTTTTTTGCCCTACATAGTTTTTTTTGTGTTCCTTTTGGCCTCCATAACCATACTCCGGCCCTTCAGTTTAAGGGAATATATGGTTGCTTTTATCGGCCTATTGTTACCTTATTATTTCCTTGCAGTTTATTTTTTCTGGTTTAATCAACTACCGGAATTTCTGAATACACTGATTATTACTGAGCTTAACTTCGACACTCAGGTATTAGAACGAAGCATTCGTATTTTCATAGTCGGCATGCCTGTGTTAGCAGTTATTGCATGGAGTGCTTTATATCTCCAGGCCAATCTCTTCCGGCTGGTGGTGCAAGTCCGCAATTACCTGGTCGTATTTGTATGGTTATTTATTGTTGGCATTCTTTCACTGCTGATTCAGTTTGAAGGCGAGTTATTTCATTTTATATGGCTGGCTATGCCTGCGGGGTTGGCTTTTGCATTTTTCTTTGCTGAATTCAGGCGGAGAGCAGTTTCAGAAATCGTCCATTTATTCTTAATTTTGGCTATCTTTTTCTTTCAGTATCTGTACATTTTTAATCACATCATTTAGGCTGCATGAAATTCGGAGTTGTTGTATTTCCAGGGTCTAATTGCGATAAGGATCTGATGCATGTTTTGGAAAATGTGCTTCAGCAGCAAGTGGTTCCACTATGGCACAAAGAAAAGTCCCTGTCTGGGTTTGATTTAAAGGATTGCATTATGTTGCCCGGAGGCTTTTCCTATGGCGATTATCTTCGGGCGGGTGCCATAGCAAGATTTTCACCAATCATGCCCTCGGTGGTTGAGTTTGCAAGCAAAGGGGGTTATGTATGGGGAATATGCAACGGATTTCAAATATTATGTGAAACAGGTTTGTTGCCGGGCGCTTTGCTGCGGAATATTAATCAGCAGTTTATCTGTCGTAATACATACATCACTCCGATAAATAATGATTCTCCAATTACCAGCAAGCTAATGGCTGGCAGTGCCTATAAAATTCCGGTCGCACATGCTGAGGGCAGATATTATGCTGATGAGAACACGAAAAATCAGCTTCAGAGCAATAACCAGATCCTTTTTCAATACTGCGATGAATTTGGTAATATGAATGAAACAGGAAACTGCAACGGATCAATCCTGAATATTGCAGGCATCTGTAATGAGAACCGAAATGTTTTTGGAATGATGCCGCACCCCGAACGTGCCTCTGAAGAGATGCTGGGCAACACAGACGGCAGATTGCTTTTTGAGTCATTTATAAGCTTTGCTGAGGCCCGGCACATGTCTGTTGTGGGCAGTTGGCTTAGGGCAGAATCTAATCCATGAGATCGTCGACTAATGCCTCCAATAGAACATTTTAACATACATAACAAGGTGAAGAGACTTATCCTGGGATTTATCCTCTCCTTTGGTCTACTACCCGTACTGGCCCAGTACTCAAACCCTCACGTTACATGGGAGTTTTCTGTTAAGAAAATCTCGGGCGATGAATTTGATTTGGTTGCTAAAGCTAAAATGAAAGAGGGTTTTCATCTCTATAGTCAATTTATAGGTGAAGGTGGTCCCATACCTACCTCATTTATATTTGAGAAATCAGAAGATTACAAGACTATTGGTAAAGTAAAGGAATCGGGTAACCGGAAAGAAGCGCTGGAACCCTTATTTGATGACATGCAATTGATATGGTTTGAAGATGAGGGGAAATTTACTCAAAGGGTAAAAATTTTTAAGCCTTCCATCACCATAAAAGGGATTGTAAACTTCATGACATGCAACGACCAGTTGTGTGATCCACCAAGTGACCAGCCGTTTGAATATGCGCTTACAGCCACGCCGGCACTGGAAGAAATCAAAAGCATGATTGATGAAGGAGCGGATAGTAGTCCCGCCCAGGTTGAGGTTAGGGTTGCAGATTCTATTAAAAAATCCGATAGCTCTAAAATAGAGTCCGCTCAACGTGCAGATAGCAACGGTGTTATTACCCGAGAACCAGCGGCAATAGGGGATGTTTCTGACGTTCGATACATGAATTACTGGCAGACGTTTGTGGCTGGCTTCGGGTATGGACTGATTGCCCTCCTTATGCCCTGTGTCTGGCCAGTGATTCCGTTAACCATAAGTTTTTTTTTAAAACAGAATAAAGAACATAAGAAGGGGCGTGTGAATGCTGTAATTTATGGTTTTTCTATCCTTCTGATTTTTGTGATCATGGGTGTAGCTGTCTCATTATTTACCAATGAACAGAAACTTAATGAGCTATCCACCGGATGGTTTTTTAACATGATATTCTTCGCTTTATTTTTTTTATTTGGATTATCGTTCTTAGGAGTTTTTGAGATCCGGGTACCGTCCCGGCTGATCAACAAAACGGAAGCTTTATCTGATCGGGGCGGCCTGATAGGTATATTTTTTATGGCCTTTACTCTGGTTCTGTTCTCTTTTTCCTGCACATTACCTTTCGTAGCCAATTTGATTTCTATAGTTTCAAGAGATGGCGAATTTTCAAAACCACTCATTGGGTTTGCTGCTTTTGGCTTGGCAATAGGATTGCCTTT
>JACCZV010000256.1 GCA_013695775.1 Chitinophagales bacterium
GTGTACAATTCCAGTTCCTTCATCGGTAGTAACAAAATCCCCTGCTATTACTATAAATGCTCTTCCCTCGGGCTTCACATAAGGCAATAGCTGTTCGTAACTAATGCCCTCCAATTCATTTCCTCTAACTTCATCTTCAACACGAAACGGTATCTCTTTATCTCCTTTTTTAAATGCATCAAAGTCTAATGCAGCGTTCTTATCAGGAAAATATTTGTGTAGTGTTTCTTTTGCAAGAATGACACTTATAGGCTGAGAGGTATAGGGATTGAATGTTTTTACAATGGAATAGATGATCTTCTCCCCTATTGCCAGAGCACAATTAGATGGAAGCGTCCACGGGGTGGTAGTCCATGCTAAAAAATAGAGGTCTGTTTCTGTCCGCTTAAAAAGAAAGTCCGACTTAACATCTCTACTCACCCTAAACTGGGCTACTACCGAAGTATCTTTTATGGGCTTATATGTGCCGGGTTGGTTCAGCTCATGAGTGCTCAATCCTGTGCCGGCCGCAGGTGAATAGGGCTGAATGGTATAACCTTCATACAGAAACCCTTTATCATAAAACTGTTTTATCAGCCACCAGAGACTTTCAATATAGTTGTTCTCAAAGGTTATATAGGGTTCATCAAGATCAACCCAATAACCCATTTTCAAGGTCAGGTCAGTCCAAACGTCTTTATACTTCATTACCTCCTGTCGGCAAATGCGGTTATATTCTTCTACGGAGATTGTTTTGCCGATGTCATCTTTACGGATGCCCAGCATTTTCTCCACAGCAAGTTCTACCGGCAATCCATGAGTATCCCATCCACCTCTGCGCTTTACCTGGAACCCTTTTAAGGTTTTGTAGCGACAGAACAGATCCTTGAGCGTCCGAGACATAACATGATGTATACCGGGATGGCCGTTGGCAGAGGGTGGCCCCTCATAAAATACAAATGGCTCGCTCCCTTCCCGACTCGACACGCTCTCCTCAAAAATGTGTTCCTCCAGCCAGAACTCCCGTATCTGCTGATCTATTTCTGCCAGGTTTAAATTTTTATATTCGGGATACTTCATGATTTGGTCTTTCTATAAATTTCGTGGCTTGCTCACCTGTTTTAACCTGCAGTAATCACCACTTACATGATGTGATTTGTGTGCTTTACGCAAGGAGCAACTTATTCTAAAGCATCTTAAAATATGATATTTGCAACACTGCAAAGTTCTTATTAGTTTTTATTTCCCATGATCCCATACTTTATAGAGCATATGAAACTTTTTAGGGAACACGCCTTACGTAGGAGATGGATCAGGCGGTTGATGGGATTTATGGCAGCTTTGGTATTTATATTCATAGTCTTAAATATTCTATTTCCGCTCCGTATTAATATTCACTATTCTCAAATAATTGCAGCCTCAGATGGGACGGTACTTCATGCTTTTCTGAGTAAAGATGATAAGTGGCGATTGAAAACAGAATTAAAGGAGATCACTCCCACTCTTAAGAAAGCAATTATTTTTAAAGAGGACAAGTATTTCTATTATCACCCGGGTATAAATCCCGTAGCCATCGTCCGTGCGATTTTCAACAATACTATTAAAGGAAAGAAAACTTCCGGGGCGTCAACAATCACCATGCAGGTAGCACGGATGGTTGAGCCTAAAGACCGCACCTATGTTAACAAGCTTGTCGAGATGTTCCGCTCTTTTCAACTGGAGTTGTTTTATTCAAAAGATGAGATTCTGCAGTTCTATTTGAATCTCGTACCCTTTGGCAGTAACATTGAAGGCGTGAAGAGTGCCTCGCTAATTTATCTGCAGCAGCCACCGGATTATATGAGCCTTGCTCAGACAGTTGCTCTTTCAATCATCCCAAACCGCCCCTCCTCTCTATTAATAGGAAGAGACAATGAACGAATAATTGAAGAGCGCAACAAATGGCTGAAACGGCTTGCAGCAGATAAAGTCTTTCTTTCCGAAGATATTGAGGATGCCTTGCTGGAACCCTTCCATCATGAAAGGCATGATGTGCCAAAGCTGGCTCCACACTTAGCGCTGCGCCTTGCTGCTTCGCATAAAAATCAACCCATCATTCATTCAGGTATAGATAGAGCGAAACAGGAATTGTCAGAGAATCTGGCCTTCAACTACATCAGACGGATACACTATAAAGGCATTACCAATTGTGCGGTACTGATTATTGATAATAAAGAAAACTCAGTAAAAGTCTATGTTGGCTCGTCAGATTTCTATAATGCAGCCGACAATGGGCAGGTGGACGGCATTCGTGCAATACGGTCGCCTGGCAGCACGCTTAAGCCTTTTTTGTATGCCACAGCATTTGATCATGGCATATTCACACCAAAAATGATCATAACTGATGTGCCTCAAAACTTCAGTGGATACCGGCCTGAAAACTTTGATAAAAGATTTCATGGAAACATTTCTATAGAGTTCGCGCTTGCAAATTCCCTGAATATGCCAGCAGTAAAGGTTTTGGATGCTCTTGGATTAAAAACATTTACCACAGTGCTTACTGCTGCAGGATTCTCACAGATAGCAAAGGATGACGGTAAACTGGGATTGTCAACCATATTAGGCGGCTGTGGTGTTACCCTTGAACAGCTTACTGCATTATACGCGTGCCTTGCAGATGAAGGGCAGTATAGAAATTTAAAATGGACAGAAAATGAGATGGAAAAAAGGGTGGAGCATAAGTTATTTTCACAAGCGGCAGCCTTCATGACTACTGAGATTCTTACCAAGCATACACGACCCGATCTTCCAAATAATTTCGAAAGCAGCATGCACTTACCCAAGGTAGCCTGGAAAACCGGTACATCATATGGACGTCGTGATGCATGGAGCATTGGTTATAATAAAGAGTATACGATTGGAGTTTGGGTAGGAAATTTTTCCGGTCACGGAATTCCTGAACTCACAGGTGCAGATATAGCAACACCCTTGCTCTTTGACCTCTTTAATACACTCTCCTATCAATCTGCAAATGATTGGTTCCAAATGCCTAAACATCTGGACTTCCGTTATGTTTGTCCTGAAAGTGGTCTAATCCCAGGTGAGGGTTGCGAGGGGGCAGTGATGGATTATTTCATTCCTGGAACCTCCACGATGCAGAAATGCAATCACACAAAGGATATATTTGTCTCGGTTGATGAAAGCTATTCTTTTTGCAGAAATTGCTTACCGGAGGCTGGCTATAAGAAGAAAAGCTTTCCAAATTTGCCGCCGGAGTTGATTTCGTACTATGAAGCGGAGCACATTCCATACGACAAAGTGCCACCACACAACCCTGCATGCAGTCGCATCTATACGGAAAATGCACCTGCCATCACGGCACCTGCAGAGGGAGCAGAATACTTGCTGGAGCAAGAAGAGCATCAGCAGTTAATGCTCGCCTGCAATGCCGATAATGAGGTATCGTCTGTTAACTGGTATATTAACAATAAGTTTTATGCCTCAGCAAGAGCTCACGAAAAGATCTTCTTTGAGCCTGAAGCGGGTATAATAAAAATATCGTGCACTGATGATAAGGGAAGAAACAGCGATGTGATGATAGATGTTAAATATTTGGAGTAAGCTATCAATCTTTATTTACAAATTAGAAAGATGTAATCTTATGCAGGAGGCTCCATCACATGGTCACATTTCTTGCAGGTACGCAAATCCTCATTCGAATAAAATTTATTCATCACCATGGGGAGATCTTTTACAATGTCTTTGACATTCAACTTTTCTTCGTGTAACAAGTTACCACACTGTTCACAATACCATTGAAATCCATCCTCGGTATTGGGCCGGTACACTTCCATTACCAACCCTATGGTATTTGGTCCGCGGCGGGGTGAGTGAGGGGTGTTGGGTGGCAAGAGAAAAATATCACCCTCATTGATGTTGATGTCTACAAATTTACCATCCTCTACAATCTTCACCACTACATCAC
>JACCZV010000266.1 GCA_013695775.1 Chitinophagales bacterium
GCATCACCTGCTCGGTTACAGATTTTACGATTCCTGCATTGGTAGCTATGAGGTCATCCCTGCTCATTCCCGGCTTGCGTGGCAAACCAGAGGTAATAACGACCACCTCTGAGTTTGAAGTTGCAGAGTAATCATTCGTTACTCCCTTTACACGTGTATTGAACATGTTGACTGGAGAAGTTTGCCATATATCGAGGGCTTTGCCTTCAGCGATCCCCTGTTTTATATCAAGCAGAATTACTTCATCCACAAAGTCCTTACGTGCTATTACATCCGCACAAGTCGCTCCTACATTGCCTGCACCAATAACAGTTACTTTCATAGGGCACAATTAATTTTATCAGGTCGTAAAAATAAAAACAAAATGGTAACGGATAAGCCCTGGCAGGCAATAGCACCATTGCCGGCTCTTCAAGAAATTAATGGAGGTTAAACCTCTATATCCCTATCTTGTCGAAAACTTCTTTACCTGCTGCATTGTGTACTACAAATTCTATAATTTTCTGAGCTATGTCAATGCCTGTGGTTCGCTCTATTCCTTTTAGTCCGGGGGAAGAATTAACTTCAAGGATCATAGGCCCGCGTGATGACCGCAGCATATCAACACCGGAGATATGAAGCCCAAGCACTCTAGTTGCTCTGATGGCTGATGATTCCTCTTCTGCAGATAGCTCTATCATCTTTCCAGTTCCACCCCTATGAATATTTGACCTGAAATCTCCCTCTTTTCCTTGCCGCCGCATAGCTCCAACAACTTTTCCATCAACAACAAATGCACGGATATCAGCTCCCTCGGCCTCCTTAATGAACTCCTGCACGAGTATATAAATATTCTGTCCAAGAAATGCGTCAATGATTGATTTTGCACCCCGATTTGTTTCAGCCAGAATCACTCCGATGCCCTGCGTTCCTTCTAACAGCTTAATTACGAGGGGAGCTCCACCAACCATTTCAATGAGTTCATCTACACTTCTTGAATTATCTGCAAACGCTGTTTTAGGAATTCCCAACCCATCGCGGGAAAGCAGCTGCATGCTTCTGAGCTTATCCCGGGAACGAACGATGGCTTGTGATTCATTGGCAGAAAATATCCGCATCATCTCAAACTGACGTACTATGGCTGTTCCATAGAAAGTAACAGATGCGCCAATGCGTGGAATCACGGCATCAATGCCTGTTATCTCAGCCCCCTCATATCGAATGGAAGGATTTCCTTTTTCAATGGAAACATAGCATTTCGTGTGATCGAGTAGTATTGCTTCATGCCCAGCATTGCGCACAGCCTCCATCAGCCTTGATGTAGAGTATAGTTTGCTGTTTCTTGAAAGAATGGCTATGCGCATAGTTTCTGATTATGAGTTTTGCGTTTTTTCAGATTCTATCCGCTTTTTCAACTTTTCTTTATATGATAAATTTTTGGTAGTGACATCGATTATAAAACGGTCATGAAGAAGTTTTCTGCCTAAAAGAACCGGATACTTCATGGAAGAACGGTTTGTGAGCGCAAGCTCAATGGGATAGCTTTCTTCAAACAGGCGGATGATAGTTTTAACAGAGTAACGGTACTCAATTTGACCAAACGAATTTCTTACCTGTTTGCTGGCGTAGATTTTACTTTCTGTAATGATTGGCTTCCCCCGATCATGGACTATGAAACGGATGCAGTGTTCCCCGTTTAAATAGAACGCATCAATATTTTCACAATGAATGGAAGATGTGTAAGCACCGCTATCTACTTTCGCATCAATATCAAATATTTGCCATTCAGGAAAATCCACCCTGTCTGAGCGACCAATTTTAAGCTTAGCGGGTGCCTTCATTCAGTAAAGATTGCAAATTCTCAACTTTAGTGGAATTAATCAGTCAACAGCCGAGTTGTATCTTCGCTTTAATTTTAAATGCTATAAAAGCTGATAGAAATCAAAACAAAACAATATAATATATATGCATGAGTAAGCACGGCAAAATATTGGTAGCGATGAGTGGCGGCATTGATAGCACGGTAGCTGCATTATTGCTTCATAACGATGGTTATGAAGTAGTCGGTATCACTATGAAAACATGGGACTACGCTGCCTCAGGCGGTTCAAAAAAAGAAACGGGCTGCTGCAACCTCGACTCTATCAACGATGCACGACAGCTTGCAGTGGATATGGGGTTTGCTCATTACATTGTAGATATAAGAGAAGAATTTGGAGAATCGGTTATTGAGAATTTTGTTGATGAATACATTGCAGGAAGAACTCCGAATCCCTGCGTACTTTGTAACACCCACATCAAATGGAGCGCTCTTATCAGGCGTGCGAAGCAGATGGACTGTGAATTCATTGCCACAGGTCATTATGCACGTGTAAGAAATGAGTACGGGAGATATATTATTTCTAAAGCAGCGGATGATACTAAAGATCAATCGTATGTGCTTTGGGGTCTTGCTCAGGAAAACCTTTCGATGACGCGTTTCCCGTTAGGTCAATTAAAAAAATCTGAGGTGCGAACAATGTGCCTTAATTGGGGGTATGCTGATCTTGCCAGGAAAAGCGAATCATATGAGATATGCTTTATTCCAGATAATGATTACCGAGGTTTTCTAAAAAGAAGAGTGCCTGCACTGGAAGCAAATTTGAAAGGGGGCAATTTTTTAAATACCGAGGGAGAGGTGATAGGTGAGCATGACGGATATCCCTTTTACACAATCGGCCAACGGAAAGGATTAGGTATGGCCTTTGGCAAGCAGGTATTTGTTACCGATATTATAGCTGAAACGAACTCCGTGGTGTTGGGTGATGATGATGATCTGAAGAGAAGCGGCATGATAGTAGGAAAGGTAAATTTGCAAAAGTATGAGTCTATAATTGATGGAATGCCGGCGGTGGCCCGGGTTCGTTATAAAGATGCGGGAACGGCATGTAGACTTTATAATCAGGGTGCCAATATCAGGGTTAAATTTGATGAATTCGTTAGGGCAATAGCACCAGGACAATCCGCTGTTTTATATGAAGACGATGATGTGATTGGTGGTGGGATCATTCATTCAAGCTTTATGCTTTAAATTCTATCTCTAATAATGAGATTTTTTCGCTCTCATAACTTTTTAATTTGCATTCTTATCTTAATTTGCATTCTGTTTTCATGTAAAAAAACTTCTATTGATCCTGTAGCCGTTGATCAGGCTTATTTCCCTCTTCAAACAGGTAAATTTATAATATATGATGTTGACTCTATTGCTTTCAGCAATTTTTTCAATACCACGGATACATTTTCTTACCAAATAAAAGAGCTGGTTGATTCACCATATGTTGATGCAGCGAATCAGACAGCTTATACTATCATTCGCAGTATTAGAGCAGACGACAACAGCCCGTGGGAAATAAAAGATATATGGAGCGCAAATCTTACTGATCATACGGCAGAGAAGGTGGAAGAAAACTTGCGCTTCATCAAGATGGATTTTCCAGTTTTGCTTAACAAAAGCTGGAAGGGAAACAGTCTTATAAACACTGACAGCACTTTGTTATATCTTAAAGATTGGGAATATGAATATACCGAGGTGAATAGTGTTGCTTCCGTTGATACCATGCAATTTGATTCGATAGTTACAGTCACGCAGCTTAAGGAACAAAATGCAATTGAAAAGCTGATTTTTCTTGAAAAATATGCAAGGAGCGTTGGAATGATTTATAAGGAGGAGCAAAATATTGAAACTCAGCCAGGCCAATATCCAAATGGCTATATCTTAACTATGATGATTCGTGAGTATAATTAAGGAACTTTATTGACGAAAACTTCGGTAAATTTTGCAGTGCAAGCTCCGCCAGGGAATCGCATACCGAACATCTTCGACATCTCTTGTTCTTAATCAAATTACAACTCATCCTAAACTTCCGGAAGATGATTAAATAATACTTTCGAATATCCAGCAAGCGTGATTAACAATGTTATCTATGTAATGATTTTCATTTATTTTAGCCGTTGATGTTTTCTAAAACTCTCTTCACTGTTTTATTTATCGCGGTTTCTACCGCATGTTTTTCACAAACATCAACGTATCACCGTTACATCATTGAGTTCATAGATAAAGAAAACAATCCCTATTCTGTAACCAATCCATCAGAGTATTTGTCTCAGCGTGCTATTGACCGACGCACGAGATATAACATTGCAATCACGTCTAATGATTTACCGGTAACTCCCGATTATGTTGAGCAGGTGAGGAACACCGGAGTCAAGTTATTGAATAAATCGAAATGGCTCAATTCAATTTCTATTGAAACCGATGACTCATTGGCTCTTTTAGAAATACGAGCTTTTCCTTTTGTCAAATCATCTGCCCCCATAGCCCCACGTGTATCTGGAAAACGAGTAAGCAAACAAAATGAGTCAATTTCTATAGCGGGGAAAGCATCCGGAGACCATGCCATAGACTATGGTAAATCGGTGGATGAGATAAATATGATTAGCGGAAACAGCCTTCACCTGCAGGGTTTCAGAGGGGAGGGGATGATGATTGCTGTGTTTGATGTCGGCTTTTTTAACGCTCCCAACCTGGCCGTATTTGATACTCTATTCTCTGATGGCAGAGTTTTAGGATGGTGGAATTTTGTAAACGGCGATGACAGTGTTTTTTATGATGGAACTCATGGCACCGCCGTGCTTTCTACAATTGCAGCTAACATTCCAGGTGTTATGGTTGGAACGGCTCCGGAGTCAAGCTTTTATTTGTTTAAATCTGAGGATCCTGGTTCTGAGTACCCGATAGAAGAGCATAATTGGGCCGCCGCCGCCGAAAGATCTGATAGCATTGGAGTGGATATCATCAGTAGCTCTCTTGGATACAGCAGGTTTGACGATACTACATTTAATCATTCGTATTCAGATATGGATGGAAATACAACCATGGTAACCCGCGCAGCAGATTTCGCGGCCAGCAAAGGAATGATTGTATGCAGCAGTGCCGGCAATGAGGGGACTAAGGATTGGTATTACATTACTGCCCCTGCAG
>JACCZV010000307.1 GCA_013695775.1 Chitinophagales bacterium
TTAGTGAAATTGGCAATTAAATTGTCCATCATATTTTCTTTATTTTTAGTTACGATTCCTTCTTGAATGAGTAAACATAATGAATTGGGTGTAAAAGGTGAAATTTTAGCGCTTGATTTTCTTACAAAAAAGGAATATGCAATTTTGGAGATCAACTGGCGCTTCGAAAAAACAGAGGTAGATATTATTGCACGCCGTCTTAATACGCTTGTTATTGTTGAAGTAAAAACGCGTACCGGCAACCAATTTGGCTTTCCGGAAGAAGCTGTGGGCATTGAGAAACAAAAGAATCTTGCTATCGCCGCTGAGGAATACCTTGAGCGAAATAATCTGAATATGGATGTTAGGTTCGATGTGATCTCAATCACCTTTATAGGAGAAAACCCCGAGATCTATCACATAGAAGATGCCTTTTTCCCCTACGAGATCTGAAGTGTTTTATCTCCTGCCGCTAAGCAAATAGAGCACAGCCATCCGGATGGCAACCCCGTTTTCAACCTGATCAAGAATTATGGAATATTTTGAATCTGCCACATCACTTGTAATCTCAACACCGCGATTGATGGGGCCTGGGTGCATGATGAGTATTTCTTTGCCAATATCATCAAGCAATTTTTTATTTATTCCGAAATACATCGCATACTCGCGAAGTGAGGGGAAATACTGAATCTCCTGCCTTTCGAGCTGAATGCGCAGTACGTTTGCCACATCACACCACTCAAGTGCCTTGCGCACGTTATATTCAACCTGCACACCCAATGATTCGATAAACATTGGGATTAGTGTGGGGGGACCGGCCACCATCACCTCAGCACCTAACTTCTTTAAGCAGAATATATTTGACAAGGCAACGCGGGAATGACGTATGTCTCCGATGATTGCGACTTTTTTCCCTTTTACTGTTCCGAGTTTTTCACGTATCGAAAAGGCATCGAGGAGCGCCTGGGTGGGGTGCTCATGGGTACCGTCACCTGCGTTGATGATGCTGGCATCAATATGCTTTGAAAGGAAGACGGGAGCACCGGCGCTGGGATGTCGCATTACAACCATATCCACCTTCATGGCCAAAATGTTGTTAACCGTATCGAGGAGCGTTTCTCCCTTCTTTACTGAAGAACCGGATGCGGAGAAGTGAATAATATCTGCAGAAAGCCGCTTCTCGGCAAGCTCAAAGGAAATTCTTGTTCGCGTTGAATTTTCATAGAACAGATTCACAATGGTGGTATCGCGCAGCGACGGCACCTTCTTGATCGGACGGTTCAGCACTTCTTTAAATTCATCGGCTGATTCAAAGATGATCTCTATGTCCTCTGGGGTGAGATATTTAATGCCAAGCAGGTGATTAACACTTAAGGCATTCATGGGTGGCTTGTTTTGTCAGGCAAGATCCATATCCTGTCTGTTCCATCTATATGTTTCCAATCTACCTTCACCCGTTCCGAGGTGAGAGAATCTATGATTTTGCCCACATAATCGGGCTGAATCGGAAGCTGTCTCGTAAACCGGCGGTCAACCAATACCAGCAATTCAACTTTTGCGGGCCGGCCAAAATCAAGCAAGGCATCCATGGCCGAACGAATTGTTCTGCCGGAAAACAATACGTCATCAATCAGAACAACAGTTTTATTAGCGGTAGAAAATTTAATGGTGGTTGCTTTTGGAATCAGTTGTTTTTCAGAGGTGCGGTAATCGTCCCGGTAAAAGGTAGGATCTATAATTCCATACAGGATAGATTTTTGTGTCACCTCCTGCAACCGCGCGTGCAAACGGTCTGAAAGGTGGATGCCGCGTGGCTGCACCCCAATCAAAACTGTTTTATTAAAATCTTTGTGGTTTTCAATTAACTGGAAACAAAGCCGGTCAAGAGTCAGAAGAAATCTTTTACTGTCAAGAATAATCCTCGGCTGCAATCTGCACTGCTGTTTCCGCAAATATAATATTCAGAACCTGAAACTATTGGTTTTAAGTTTTTAGTTATCCCCTCCTCATAGTTCTCAATACAAATTTTATGATCTAACTCTTAGTGTAGGAGGCATTATGCGATATATTTGAAATAATTATTGAATATACATTTATAGATTAATGCTAAATTTCTCATATGAATGGCTGGAATGAATATCCCTTTGTACGTATTCTGTTTGCCTTTCTTGCTGGAGTGTTGCTGAATCTTGTTTTTAATTTGGAAGTTACCTTCTGGCTGCTCTCCATCTCAGTGGTGGTTACAGTATTGATACACCTATTCGCCAAAAATAAAAAAGTCCGGCTGTACAGGTATGCTGCTTTTATCGGAGTTAGTTTACAATGTTCCATTCTGCTTGCCGGCAATGTTATTACATATTATAGCATTGGGTTTAATAATCCTTTCCATTTCATTCATTCAACAAAAACAGCAACATCTTTTACTGTTAAGATTGTAGAGCCTATAATTGAAAAGGAGAAATCTTATAAAGGGGTTGCCGAAGTACTTCAATGCACCAGCGCATCCGTCGGTCAGAAGGTCTTTGGAAGAACCCTGATTTATTTTCCTAAGGATTCTTTATCCAGGCTAATAAAATACGGCGATGTGCTGCAGGTGATGAATCGCTTCCAGGAAATGAAGACTCCTATGAATCCGGATGAATTCAACTATAAAAAATATCTATGGTACCGTGAGATCTATGCAACAGCATTTTTAAAGGACAAGGAATGGATTAAATTGCCTCAAAATATCATCAATCCCCTTTATCACTACACCTTTCATCTACGCGATCTTTCACTGAATGCCATACGCAACTTTATTTCTTCAGAGCGTGAAGCTGCCGTAGCAGAGTCGCTCGTAATCGGCTACCGCGATGACATGAAAGGTGAAACTACAGCTTCATATACTGCCGCGGGTGTGGTTCATGTACTTGCTGTTTCTGGCTCACATGTGGGAATTATCTTCGCAATGCTTCATCAGCTGTTGTTTTTTCTTAACAGGAAGAAACATGGCAAGCTGATACAATCCTGTATCATAATTACCCTCATATGGCTCTTTGCATTACTTACAGGACTATCGGGTTCGGTGATACGTGCTGCCACAATGTTTTCATTCATTACCCTCGGACAGAATCTGAAGCGTTCGGTAAACATTAATAACATTCTCGCATGCTCTGCTTTTTTTCTGCTTGTTATCAACCCGCTGTTAATAGCCGATGTTGGTTTTCAGCTCTCTTACCTGGCCGTCTTTGGAATAACCTCCCTTAGCAAACATATCAATGGATGGCTATTGAGTGAAAACAGACTGATAGATTATTTGTGGAAGATTGTTGCCATGTCCCTGGCAGCGCAGATTGCTACCATGCCACTTACGTTATATTATTTTAATCAATTCCCAAGTTATTTCCTGGTTGCAAATCTTGTTGTAATTCCCGCGGCGGCCCTTATACTTCATCTCGGTATTTTACTTATAGTATTACAATTTATAGCGCCCATAGCTGCTCTGATGGGTCAGTTAACTTGCAAGATCATTCATATGTTAAATGAATTTATTGCGAATATACAAGCTCTTCCTCATGCCGTCATTCCTTTACCTGCAATTTCCATAGTGGCTGCGGCATCCATTGGGTTAATCATTATATTCATCACGCAATTCTTCCTTTCATCGAGAAAACGCTGGCTATTTTGTGCCTTCATAAGCGTGGCCATATTGATTGCTGCGCAATCTTATAATAGCCTGATTCAGCATAAACAAATTCGAGTGATCCTTTACAGCTTAAAGGGAAATAGCATATTGGAATTCAGGAATGGGAAAGAAGCACTTCTCTTTCAACAAGGATCTCCATCATTGATTCAGACAAAATACCTTTTGCGGAACTGGCAACTGAATGGCGTTGAGCAATATCTGACACCCTTTAAGAACGACTCTTCAGAAAAATCTCTGACTAACCATCTTTTTAGGAAGGATGCATTCTTCCAGTTTTATAATTTCAGGCTTGCTGTAGTTCGTGACCCAAAGGATCTGATGGGTGACGGTAAAAAAATTCCAGTAGACGCAGTTATTATATCGCACAATCCAAAGATTAAAATCACAGAGTTGCTGCGCAGTTTTAATACTACCACACTGGTTATAGATGCAAACAATGCTCCTTATCGCATAAGTCAATGGAAGAGTGAAGCGAAGTTATTAGGGGTAAGGATGCATGACGTGAATACCGATGGAGCATTCATTGTGAAGATTTAATTTCTTTAACCCTTTTATTCGAATGCTTTTTCCTTTTTAATTAATAATAATGAAAAAATAACGCGATTAAATATGTAGTGAATCAGATGGTCCTATAACTTGGAATCATACTCAGAGATATTATGAACTTTGTTAAAATTGAAAAACAGGAGAGGATAGGTTACATCATTCTCTCCCGCGCCGAAAAAAGAAATGCGCTGAATGATATATTCATAGAAGAGCTGAAGGCAGCATTTCAAACATTAGCTGATGACTCCTCAGTGAAAGTAATTATTCTGAAGGCCGAGGGAGAGGTGTTCAGTGCTGGTGCCGACCTGGATTATCTTCAAAGAATGCAAGGCTTTTCTTTTGAAGAAAATCTTGCCGATTCTAACAGCCTGAAAGATCTCTTTCTGACTATACAGACGCTGCCAAAAGTGGTTATATGTATGGTGCAGGGGCATGCAATTGCGGGAGGTTGCGGATTAGCCTCTGTTTGTGATTTTTGCTTTGCAGTGCCAGAAGCAAAGTTTGGTTATACGGAGGTGAAAATAGGCTTTATTCCCGCTCTGGTGATGGTGATACTTGTACGAAAAGTCAGTGGCGGAAAGGCGAGAGAGCTATTGCTTACTGGCAAGCTTATATCTGCGGAAGAGGCAGCGGCTATCGGCCTTATTAATGATGTAATTCAGAGAGAGGATATTGAAGCTCAGACAATATCTTTTGCACAAAGCATCATTGAAAAAGTATCTTCCCAGTCGCTGGCAACAACAAAAGAAATGATAAATGCAACCGTATCTATGACTTTAACAGATGCTATGAACTATGCTGCTAAGATGAATGCTCATGCACGAGCCACTGAAGATTGTAAAAGAGGAATAGATGAATTTCTAAAAAAAGAAGAAATAAGATGGTAAGCACCAACAATTTTTGAAAAGACATTGCTAATTTTACTTCAGCATCTTTTTTAGTTTCTCCTGAAGCTTTTTTGAGTTGCTTTTCTCAATAACAACTTTGTTGCATCCGTTGAATGCAGCAAAAGATTTCAGCCTTTCACAAAATAATACAAGCGCTTGTTCCTCGCCCGCAAATTTTTCTTCAAAGGAGAGGTTACGCACATAAAATTTTTTGTTCTGCCTGTCTGCCTTAGGATCAATGCGTGCGATAAAGCAATCGCCATATAATACAGGCAGTGAAAAATATCCAAATTTTCGCTTATGCTCCGGCAGATAGCATTCAATTACATAATCGAAAGCAAACAGTCTTCTCATCCTTTTCCGCTGAATCAGGAGATTGTCAAATGGAGACAGGATATGTAGCGAGGGTTGAAGTGCTGCCGATAACTCCAATCGATCGCTGTCTATATAAAAATTCAAGTCCTCATTACTCTCCAGCTTTTTTGCAGTTATGAGGCGTTCTTTCGACATACTATGAAGAACTTTTCTCACCTCTTCTGCTGAACCCGGTCGCTGATAACAGATCTCCTGTTCCGAAACAATACCATTTGAACGGAGCGCTGTGAGAACAAGATGTTCAGCATACTCCTTTTTTGACGGCCGTCTGGTGTTTACTC
>JACCZV010000308.1 GCA_013695775.1 Chitinophagales bacterium
AAGCGAAAGGCAAACCACTTCCGCTCCTTCAGATATTGAAGATTCATATCGTTGGCATATGCTTCACGCTCAAAAATAATGTTCAGATATGCGGTATGATGGTCGGGATAGATAAACCTGTTACCAAAGTAATTAAGCAGGTAAAATATGTAAAATGGTATAATCAACATTTCAACCTGCTGTCGGTGATGAATGCGTTCGTGGTTCATCATTATCACATCTTCAGTAAATATTTTATCTCGAAAAATGATGAAGGGGAATAGTGCAATTCCGCGCACATGCAATTTTCTATATATAAATATGAGAGGAAACTTCACAGTAAGGCAGGATGCAAGAAATGAGTAATAATAGGAACGCAAGGATCAATTTGAAAGTACAATGAGATATGCGTTCATACCTCCATCTTAAAAATCACCAACCCACTCATCAGCTTGGGTTCAAACCATGTTGACTTTGGAGGCATTACCTCACCCATATCGGAAATAGCGAAGAGTTGCTCCATTGTAACAGGAAACAAAGAAAATGCGACAGCAGCCTTGCCTTTAATCACCGGCTTCTCCAGCGCCATCAAGCCTCTTACGCCGGGTACAAAATCTATGCGCTTATCAATCCGGGGATCTTTAATTCCAAGAATTGGTTCAAGCACATTTTGCTGCAAAATAGTAACGTCAAGTGATCCAACAGGATCCGCTGAAAATGTCCCCTCTTTTGATTTTAACTTGTACCATTTATTGCCGATAAACATGCCGAAACGATGTGGCTTGCGTGGATCATAGGGTGTGCGACTGGCTTCCTCCACCTCAAATTTTTCGCTCAGCTTTCTAAAAAACTCTTTTTCCGGAAGATCATTCAAGGTTTTTACCACCCTGTTATAGTCGAAAATGCGAAGCTGATTAGAGGGAAAGAGGCAGGTGAGAAAATAGTTATAATCTTCAAACCGCACTATTCCACTCTGTTCCTTTTGCATCTGCTGAGCATAAATAGCGGCTGCCGCTGCGCGATGATGTCC
The DNA here is from genome assembly GCA_013695775.1 of Chitinophagales bacterium. Lineage (GTDB taxonomy): Bacteria > Bacteroidota > Bacteroidia > Chitinophagales > UBA10324 > JACCZZ01. The sequence continues at coordinate 1,010 of JACCZV010000308.1, forward strand.
GTCTGCAATATATGTGACAGGCACCCTTTGTTCAAACAATTGACGCAATTGCTCAACCACCCCATCATCATTAACTATCCAGAGCTGCTGCAGCACACCCGCCTCAGAAAAGAAATGATACTCCGGTTGTTTTCCCTCTGCGATAGAGGTTACAAGTTTATCAATGTCATTTATTGCAGGATAAGCGAGAAAGACCGGATTCGAGTTAAGCCGTGTACTTTGAATGTGAAGCACGTTTTCATTTTCCTTCTCCGACCGGGTGTGTTCATGTTTCTTAATCTTACCCTCCAAATAATTTTTTAAATGCAGGCAACAGATCAATCCCGTCTGTGAATGTTCATCCATAGACAAGCGGTAAATATAAAAGCAGGGTACCTCGTCTCTTACCAGAATGCCTTCATCATATAATTTCTGAAAATAGAGTTTAGCATGTTCGAAAAGCTGTTTCTCTGTTTTGGAAGTTTCCTCAGGAAAATCTATCCGTGGCTTTACCACATGTGCGAAGGAGTAAGGATTGTTTTTTGCAACGTTGCGCCGCTCCGGCTCGCTAAGTAAATTATTAGGATTCAGACTCACCTTGGCAGCAATATCAGGACGGGGCCGATATCCCCTGAAGGGTTTAACGATCACCTTTAAAATTTAAATTTCTTAATAATATCAACTACTTCTCTTCCAATACGCTCTTGTGCTTCACGTGTAGAGGCTCCTATATGCGGAGTTGAGGAAACCCGCGGATGTTGTAACAACGTTATGTTTTTAGTTGGTTCTTCCTCATACACATCGATTCCTGCATACGCTACTTTGCCGGTATCTAAGGCATCAATCAATTCAGATTCCTTGATCGCGCCACCTCTTGCACAGTTGATGATTCCGACCCCATCTTTCATCATTGCAAATTCATTTTGAGAGATCACTTGCGCAGAACCTGCACTATGTATCGTTATAAAGTCGCTTTTGTTTATCACATCCTCTTTTGATGATGGTCTTACCGGCACAGAGGTCTTAATACCGTTCATAAAGGTTAACTCCAGCACCCATTCCCGTGGATAGAGATCATACGCCAGCACATCCATGCCACACCCCAGAGCGATCTTAGCAGTGGCCTGGCCGATGTTGCCAAAGCCGATAAATCCCAATGTCTTCCCCTTTAGCTCAGAGCCTTTCGAAAATTTTTCTTTAAGCATTTTAAATTCCTCATCTCCATGTAATGGCATTTCACGGTTTGACTGTGGAAGGAATCGAACCAAGCCAAACAAATGAGCGAAAACCAACTCTGCAACAGATTGTGATGAGGCAAGTGGAGTATTGCTAACAGTGATTCCTTTAGCTTGAGCGTGATCCACATCTATGTTATCGAGACCTACACCCCCCCGAATCACCAGTTTCGTGCGGGTCATCACATCAATCAACGGCTTTCTCACCTTAGTTGCGCTTCGCACCGTAAGCACATCAAATTCATTAATATTTGTTGGCAACTCATCCTGCGGGATCTTGATATCGTGCACTTCATAACCAGCCTTCATCAAGTCCGCCTTAGCTGATGCTTCCATTCCATCGTTTGCAAGAATTCTTATCATGTTACCTTGTGATGGGCACGAAAATAGAGAAAGCATTAAAGTTTCAATCAAAATTCTTATCAGGATAAAAGTCGTTTGATGATGAGAGCAGTAAAGATGGTGGATAACGTACCGCCTTCAGGATGTTTTTCAAAGCCGTGATTGCAGCTGCGAAACGATAAGCAAGCTTGCGATGGAGAACATTACGTTATAGCCTGTGATTCACTGGTGGTTCAGATTCAGGTAAGAATACACACCGCATGTAATCCTTATGCATTTTTTCGCTCAAACTCCTGCATGAGCTCTACCAGCAGTTCAACACCCTTTAGCGGCATTGCATTATAAATAGAAGCGCGTAAACCTCCTACGCTGCGATGTCCCTTGATGCCGATGCATCCATTCTCTTTTGCAAAAGAATGAAAAGGTTCTTCCATCTCAGGTTTAAGAACGTGCCAGCATATATTCATCAGCGAGCGGTCCTCCTTGGCAACTGTTCCTTCAAACAACACATTGCGGTCTATCTCAGAATATAGTTTTGCTGCCTTTTCTATATTGCGTTGCTCAATAATTTTCAATCCACCTTGCTCCCTGATCCAGCGAAGCGTGAGGAGGCAAACATAAATGGAGAAGGTGCTTGGCGTGTTGTGCAACGACCCATCTTTAATGTGATTTCTGTAATCGAGCATTGTAGGAATCTGGCGATTCACCTTGCCTAACATCCTTTCATTCACAATTACCAATGTGGCACCCGATGGTCCTATGTTCTTTTGTGCTCCTGCATAAATCAGCGAGAACTGTTTTCCATCCAGCTCACGGCTGAAAATGTCACTCGACATGTCTGCGACCAGCGGCACGGGGCTTTGTGGTATTTCCTGCATCTGCAGGCCATGAATGGTTTCATTGGTTGTAATATGAAAATAGGTAGCATCCGTTGGAATGATATAGGTCTTTGGCAGGTAGGTATAATTTTTATCTGCCGAGGACGCAATTACTTCCACGTTGCCAAAAATCTTTGCTTCTTTAATGGCTTTCTTTGACCAGGAGCCGATATCAAGATAGGCAGCCTTGGCATCTGAGTTGAGTATGTTGTATGGTATCTGGCAAAACTGCATGGTAGCACCGCCCTGAAGAAACAATACTTTCTGATCAGCATTGAGGTGAAAGAGCTCTTGCACATGCTGCACTGATTCATCTACAATGGCCTGAAATTCTTTGCTCCGGTGAGATATCTCAATTAAAGAGAGTCCAATGTCATCCAGCTCAATCACTGCTTTCGCTGCCTGTTGAAAAACGGTAGGAGGTAAGATGGCAGGACCGGAATAGAAGTTATATTTTTTCATTAATAGAGAGGTAAATCAGCCTCAAACGTACAGGAATTTTCAAATGAATCAAAGACAAGAAGAAAGCCAGTGATTGAGATAGGTGCCACCCTTCATTATGCTGCAGTTGGTATGAGAGAAGATCTCGCTGATGTCACAGATTTCCGGAAGCACTTTACAAATTCAGTCTGAATCCTTAAACGTAGAAGTGTAATTGGTAATTTCGCAAATAGTACTTTCAACTTTTTCAATAAATCAGATCTATGAGATGCATCAAAGCAGGATTTTTTTTAATGATGTTGTTTCAAATGTTTGCCTTTAAGTGCGAGGCTCAGGCCGATCTTCCTGCCACAGACATTTATATCATCAATATCAGCAAATCTGAGAAGGGAAAATTTGAGGTAGGCATGCCTGAAAAAATTACATCCTGGTCGGGATACGACAATCAGCCATATTTTTTACCAGATGGAACGGGGATATTATACGCTTCCGTAAGAGACAGTGCAAAATCGGATATCTATAAATTCACCTTCCAGTTTGGTCAAACAACACAAATAACACGCACCCCAATTACATCGGAATATTCGCCAATGCTTATGCCGGACAAATCAGGCATCTCATGTGTGCGTGTTTTAGAGGACGACAGTACACAGCTACTTAGTAAGATGATGCCGGGGGATGAATATAATGTGCTCTTTCCAAAGCTGAACCCAGTGGGATATTATTGCTGGGCAAGCAATGATGTTGCAGCAATGTTTGTGCTTGGAGAACCTCAAACGCTTCAGTTAGGATATCTGAAAACGGGTGTAGTGAAAAAGGTGGGGGAGAGGATAGGCCGTTGTCTTGTGCGGATGCCTGGCAAAACATCTAATGGATTTTATTTTGTGCAGTTCAATGAAGACTCCACCTCTTCAGAAATTGAGTTTTACGATGTAAAAACAGGCAAATCGAACCAGGTAGTAAATACACTTGTAGGTGAAGAAGACTTTGCGATCATGCCAGATGGAACACTGTTGATGGGTTCCGGCGGAATGCTTTATAAGTATCTACCGGGCACTGACAAAGACTGGAAAGAGATTGCAGACTTTACCGGAACCGCTGTTCAGCAATTTTACCGCATCGCAGTAAATGCATCAGGAGATAAGATTGCAGTGGTTACGTATCCGGATGAGAAGCCGTAATAAGGTATATAAACACTATTCGACCATCAAGTGTTGACATAAACAATTACCAAGAATGCGGATATCTACTTTTCACTTCAGAAATATTGAGCCAAGTTCTTTGTTGATTTCTTCTTTTGTTAAATGTTTAAATTGATTCTGCATGTCATAAGCTATTTGGGTTTTAGCTTTAAGTTTTAAAGGATGACCACTAATGAAGGTCACATACCTGTATTTACTGAACAGTCTTTCCGAAATTCGATCAAAGCTATGTTCGATAGTTTCTTTGCTTTCGCTAATGATCTCTAAATCACTCATAGTAATGCTGTTCAGTAGAAGTTACTTTATCAACATAGATAAACTATTTTAATAATGTTATTTTCAAGCCTCATAATGTAAGGAAACAAAGGCTTTGGTTCGTTTCATCAATCGTGAGTAAAGCTATAAATTACGAATAACAACGTAAATAAGATAAATATTTTTTAACCTTAAAACAAATCGCAAATGAACATCGGAGTTCTTGGAACCGGAATGGTAGGTAACTCCATCGCCGGAAAGTTGATTGATATGGGACATGCAGTAAAAATGGGTTCACGATCCGCAGACAATGAGAAGGCAAAAGAATGGGTGAATAAGAGTGGTGCCAATGCTTCGCAGGGAACATTTGGGGATGCAGCGAGCTTCGGAGAAATCATTTTTCTCTGCTTACATGGTGCAGGAACTCTTGAAGCTTTAGATATGGCAGGTATAGAAAATTTTAATGATAAGATAGTGATTGACATCACCAATCCACTCGACTTTTCTAAAGGGATGCCTCCGACGCTTTTTGTTTCAAATACTGATTCACTTGGTGAGCAGGTGCAACAAAAGCTTCCCGGTGCCAGAGTGGTAAAAACTCTTAATATTGTAAACTCTGAATTGATGGTGAATCCTGCCTTGATCCCTGGTGATCCTGATATGTTATTATGCGGCGATGATGGTGAAGCAAAGAAACAAGTAACAACCTTACTAAATGATTTTGGGTGGAAACAGGTTATTGACCTTGGTGGCATTAAATCGGCGAGAAACATGGAATCCTTTGTATTGCTGTGGGTAAATGTTTATCAAACCCTTGGCAATCCATACTTTGCATTGAAGTTTTTGACCAAATGATATTAATCCACTGGGGATGTCCTGATTTTACTAACTTAACAATATTAAACACTGATCTTTTACTATTTCATATAAGGAAAGGGTGCAAAAAAAACCAATACCTATAAAGATTGCTACACATGTTGTTTGTTGCCGCTGTTGGCCAGGACACAACAGCGGCTCCGCTATAGGGTGGAGGTACTCTACCAACAATGTATAAAATGTGTTGCCGCTGTTGCGTCCTTGACCAACAGCGAAGCGGAAAAAAAGTATTAAATTTTTTGTTGCCGCTGTTGTGCCCCTGACCAACAGCGAAGCGGAGCCAAAAAGTATTAAATTTTTATTTTCATTACATAGCCCTGGAATCCGCAAAACTGTACTTTTTCACTACTAAGCATAAACAGCTCTCGCTGTAGCTGTTGGTCAGGGGACACAACAGCGCTTTCGCAATATGAAATGATAATAATCCGAGGGGTATATTGTGATTCTGTCAACTTAGCCACATAAAACGCTAATCAGTTATACTTTGAAATTGGTTAATAGGGGTACATGAAAAGCCAATACCTATAAAGATTAAGAAATAGTTAACTCTTCCTTAATAAATAACGATTTTAATTCTTCAATTTTATATTTGTCGCTCACGGTAACATAAAAAGCCGATGACCAATAAATGGCGTCCCATCTGAACAATTTATCTGAACATCAGCTCGGAGAAATACCTGATCTGTCAAATGCAAAATTCGGCATCATTGTGTCAGAGTGGAATACCGATATAACTGCCTTACTCTATAATGGCTGTAGGGACACCCTCCAGGATTTTGGGCTGAAGAAAAAAAACCTGCTAAAGATTGAGGTACCGGGAAGCTATGAATTACCCGGAGCAGCAAAAATTCTTCTTGAATCAAAAAAGATGGATGCTATTATTTGCCTGGGTTGTGTTATTCAGGGGGAAACCAGGCATTTCGAATTCATCAGCAATGCGGCAGCGCAGGGGATTATGGAATTGAACATACGTTTTACCACCCCTGTAATATTTGGTGTGCTTACCGTGAATGACCTCGCACAGGCTCAGGATCGCGCTGGTGGTAAACATGGTAACAAAGGAGTGGAAGCTGCTATATCCGCTGTAAAAATGATGATGCTCCGAAAGAAGCTGATGAAATAAATTTCCTGGGTATTAACTGTCATTGGGGAATGTAGAATATTCGATGTATCAAACATCGTGTCGGCACTTCATATCCCCATGATGTGCAAGATAATAAATTCAGATTGTAATTAGAAAATAACAGGGACGGAAATATGATCTTTTCTTACTCAACAATTCTTATGGCAGCTTAAATTCTTCCCATTTGTCACCTACCTGATAGATGAAAGTATCCATTGCATCCAATTCTTTCATTCGCAGTACATAACCATTGTCTACAAAATGCACTGCATATTTTTCAGTTTCATAGTCACCTGCTCCTATTGCATTGCGCCACCACCAATTGCCCCACTGATTAAACATGACATGAATCTGCTTCAACGAGTCAGATGAAACCGTAACCCCCGCACCTGGAGCCATCATATTGTATTGCGCAATATCAGTGATGGTTCCATCGCATTTTTTGTCGCCAATTAATTCGAGACATTCAGGAAGTGCCGATGGCTCATTGATGATCCGAAACATCCAGATGCCATGGTAATTGTCAGGAATGTTAAGCACATAAACCTCCTTGCTGTTATACCATCTGAAATCATTAATTAATCCGAGATAAACATTATTGGCCTCTGACCAAAGTACAGTGGTTTTAATCAGTAAGATCAATGAAATTGACAGAAGGCCCACAATCATTGCATACCTGATTATTGCCGGTAAGGAATAGATGAGAATAATTAACATCATAAAAAAGAACATGGAAGAAAAGTAACCATAGCGGTCATTTTCACTCAGCAACAGCATGGACATATATAAGTTACTTACAGGTGTCAATGCTATAAAGAACATCAGCAAACACAGGGTTGCCAACCGGATGCGTGGATTTATTTTCCGGTAAAAAATCAAAGCTGCTATCAAAAGAAAAAGAATAATTAAAAAGGAAACAAGAATTACTTCATGACGACTAAAAAAATCCAATACAGCCATTTTAGTGGGATGGTTGAAATGCCGCAGGAATAGCAGGTCCTTGACAAAATATTTCAGATACTGTGAACCTGAAGAATAAAAATCAAAAGAAAAATGCACCTCCTGACCATAATGACCTACCGTAGTACCAAACATCAGGTTATTAAGTAAAAAGTACAATGGTAAAAGCAAAAACTGAGGTGCTATCAGTAAAGCAGATTTTTTTAACCATGCTTTATTGTCTGGCTTTGATAAGTTGTAAAATATTGCAAACAACGCCGTTGCCACAGGAATGATAATTGACCACTCAAATGAAAACATTGCAAGGAAGAAGCATATAAAGCTTGTTATCAAATAAATTCTCCTACTTGTTTCAAACCAGGAGATGGCGCAATGAAAGATCAATAATAAAAATGAGGCGGTAAGAAGATAATGGAGGCAAACTTTCCAGACAACAACTTCAGCATTATAGGGCGATAGTAAAAACAATAGCGTACCGATTATTGCTATAGGATAACCATTCGGAATATTAAATTTAGAAAACAGGCGTAGGAAGAACAGCATTAGCAGCCAGCCGTTTAGGGCGTGCAAACCCGAAAAAAGTACGTACCAGTAAAAGCCCTGAAGGTGAAATAATTTATAGAACGAGTAAAACAGCAAAAGAAAAAATTGTTGCTGTGCTCGATATCCGAAACTGCTAAATGCATCGATAAATGTTCCGTGATTAAAATTATTCTGCCAGGCAAGAAAATCAAGAATAAAACCGGCATGACGTGTTGGAAAATAGACAATCAATACCAGCACTATAAAAAGACATAAAAGAAGATAGTCTTTTGTCTTCATTTCACCTTCCATGAATTCTTCCGAAAGGTATTTAAATAGCAGCAATCATTAATATGCGAAAGAATTCTGAGAAAGATTTTACCTCCATTTGTTCAATTAAGCAACACAAAGTTTTCGACTTTCAGATAAACTTTAGATTGAAATAACCTTCCTTTAGTTCTTACTTTGTACCGCACTTATTACTGATTTTAAAATGAAATTATATACTATTGACACAGGATTTTTTAAGCTCGATGGAGGCGCCATGTTTGGAGTGGTGCCTAAATCAATCTGGAACACCATTAACCCTTCAGATGAAAAGAATTTGTGTGCCTGGGCAATGCGATGCCTGTTGGTAGAGGAGGGCAATCGCCTGATATTAATTGATTGCGGCCTCGGAAATAAGCAAAGCGCAAAATTTTTCTCCCACTATGAACCGTATGGGGATAAAGATCTGCTCAGCTCTATAAAGGGCCACGGATTTTCTGCCGGTGACATAACTGATGTATTTCTTACTCATCTTCATTTTGATCATTGTGGTGGAGCAATTGCTTACGATGCCGAAAACAAGCTTGTTCCTCTGTTTCCGAATGCTACTTATTATTCCAATGAGAAGCATTGGGAGACAGCAACACATCCGAATCAGCGGGAAAAGGCTTCTTTTCTGAAAGAAAACATATTGCCTCTACTGGAAGGTGGACGTCTGAAAATGATTAATGAGGAAGATGAACTGATACCTGGATTCAAAATCATGTTTGTTTACGGACATACAGAGGCGATGATGCTTCCCATAATTAGTTATAATAATTACACCATTGCTTATATGGCTGACCTTATCCCTTCGGCTGGGCACATTCCAGTTCCCTTTGTGATGTCTTATGATCTTCGACCGCTGATCACATTGGATGAGAAAGAAAAGTTTCTTAACATGGCAGTTGAAAACAATTATGTCTTATTCTTTGAGCACGATCCGCTCATTGAAGCGTGCACACTGATAAAAACAGAAAAGGGTGTCAGGATGGGTGAGAGAGTGATTATAAATGAACTATAACAATGGATTGTATATGCATCTTTAGGATTGAACATGCACATGATTATCTTTAAAGAAAATAGGATTAGCATCAATCCTTCCTTTTTCCGGTCCGTTCTCAAGGCGTAAGACTCCCCGTGGGCAAACTGCTGCACAGATGCCGCAGCCTACGCATGAAGAGCGAACAATATTTTCACCACGCTGCGCATAAGCACGAACATCAATGCCCATCTCGCAATAGGTTGAGCAGTTACCACACGAGATGCATTGCCCCCCATTGGTGGTAATTCGAAAACGTGATTTGAACCGCTGTACCATTCCAAGATATGCTGCCAACGGACAACCAAACCGGCACCACACGCGGTTTCCCATCAAAGGATAAAAGCCCGTTCCAACTACTCCCGAAAAGATAGCTCCAATTAGAAAACCATATGAGCGGTGCAGATTCGCGGTAGCATCACCTAATAATTTGTATTCAGAGAAGTAGTT
>JACCZV010000322.1 GCA_013695775.1 Chitinophagales bacterium
CAGTAAAAACACCGAGTCCGCCAGGAAAATACTCATCGCCTGTAAAATCTGTGAGCACTTCAGCGGCTGCTCTGGAATAAGTTGAATGGCCGCTGATATAGCCGGCGAATGGTGGAGTAACAAAAGAAGGACGCTGATAAGGTAACCAGTTTTCCGCAAGTATCCAGTCAACGCCTGCATCTTCTACATCTACATTGTCAATAAAATCATGACCTCGCCATGCTTTCAATTTAATCTTGCCAATATTTACTGTTCCGGATGCGAGGGGATCACCAGCAAGCACCAGTTCAATGTAACCAGGTATCAATGGCAAACCTGCTGGGTGATAGGAAAGTGCACTCATATCACTGCTTTGTCCTAATTCTGCCATTCCCCTGATTGCGGAAACCGGACGGATATAATCATACCATCCTTTCATTCCCCATACTGAAATTGCCACGTCATGCATAGCTCCGCCCAATGCGAAATATCCTTTCACATCCCATTCAAGAGAATCTAACGGATCTGCCATGCCTCTGTATTTTCTGGTGGTCTCTGGATGATCCGTTACATAATTGAAAAGGGTAAACCAGTGTCCCGGAGGTGTTTCAGAATCAGGCCCATCAGCCCAGAATTCTGCCAGGACGCGCGCATAATCACCGCGCGGAACAACGTTAGGTGCATATGGCAAATTTGTTTTTGGGTTAATCGGGTGGCCATAATTAGTAGTTCCTCCCTTTATCATCTTATAAAAATCAGGGTAGTCCGTAAAATTTGTTGGCAGCACGTCCCTGTTCCCCTGGGTTGCGGGAGATATATCCCACATCACACCGTCATCAGGAGTAAGATGGGAGGACCAAACCGATACTAAAGCAAATCCGAATTTATACTCATCAGAAGTTCCCTGTCCATTCATTTGTAACAATGGTGGAGAACCAGGATCGTGATAAACTAAATAATCGAAACCGTTCCGCTGATTAACAGTGAGATCAGCTTCATCCAAAGCAAACGGAGACACCTGTCCCCATTCAGGATTAAGAAAAGGAGGGGTTGCTCCCGGAATGGGATTCCCGCTTTGATCAATAAACAAATCAAGTGTTAATGGCTGCCAGCGATTGTAGTTGCTAAGATTAGGGTTGCCCGCAACATCAACATTCATCGGAGAATTTACCGGAGCATAACTGGTATTCGCATAACCGTTCTGTTCATTAGACCCATCCTGCAATCCAAAATTAATATAGCACTGAGCAATATAATTACCCAAAGCAGCAGCATTACCTGAGAGGTAATTGGTGGATACATAGTTAATATCATAACCAAGAATAGTCATATGATTATCATAGCCTATATTAAGCAAGGCAGCCTGCGGAGAAGTCACCAAGCGATGTTTGAGCAAACGGTAGGCAGCATAACTTATCGCTTTCTTTCGGTCGCTTTCAATATCTGCTGAAGCAGGTATGCCACTGTAAGCGCACGTAAATCCGTCTACTGTTTTACCCAGCAGAAATTCCTCTGAGTTTGGGTCATAAGCCGACCAGGCATCCCACATGGCAGCAGATATATGAAACAGGTTGCGTGCATGAACAGTTGGCCGTGCAAAATCTTTTCGGATGGAAGCAAGTAATAATTCATTCCATTGCCGTGCGATGCTATTATCCGTACTTACGGTAGGATAATCAGCCAGCGGGGTGCAATTGGGATCAGGATTAGTAGGACAAGGATCGCATGCATCTGCCAATCCATCGAGGTCATAGTCAGAGGGAGTAGGTGCAAGCTGGCAATTATCATTCATGAAGAGACCATATCCGGCACAGAATCCTGTTACAAAATCCTGCAACCCATCCCCATTGATATCGAGCCACGCAAAATCATAACTGTTATCAGCCCAACCTTGCAGAGAAGATCCGTAGAAATCAGTAAAATTTCCATTGTCATTTCTGTAAATAGCCATTCTTCTGCTACTGTTACAGGGTGGAATATCCACATCAACATCAGCAACACCGATGTCCATATCACCATCCAAATCTAAATCTGCAGCATGCACATTTCCACCAAATCCAGTGCTGCTGCTGAAGTTTAGATTGGTTTTCGTGAAAGCAAGACTAGAATTAGCAATCATTCCAGTTACTTTAATGAGGTAATCGGTACCGTCATCCACCACATACACATCTTTTTTCCCATCAAGATTAAAATCAGCAATTTCAAACATATAAGGAGCGCCCCCGGGAGTAAGATTCTGCCAGTTTGTAAACGTGCCCGTACCATTATTGAAAAGTACAATTACCCCTAGCGCATTCCAGGGTGCAACATTATAGAGTGTGGTGTTTTTTACAACGTCTTTGTCACCATCATTATCCATATCTACAATCTGCACTGCTGTTCCGAAGGCAGAGTTTCTTAGGTTTCCCAGGCGACCCTGGCTCTCGTTGGTAAAATGCCCGGAGCCGTCATTGATAAGTAAATAATCTTTGGCCGTTCCTCCTTGTGAATAGTTAACATAGTAAATATCCATTGCTCCGTCACCCGTAACATCTCCACCCCACACGGCACAGAATAAAGGAGTATCCTCAGTAAGCGTAGGAAAACGCAAAGTGGATTCATTAACCAATCCGAGCCAGTTGCCCTGAACATCATTTCCCATGTTTCTATAATACATTGGCTGCTGTCCGAATGTGTTAGCGATTACTACATCTTTCCAGTTATCGCCATCAAAATCCCCAACAAATACATCGCGGGCAAAATTGACTGTAGTGATAAACTCAGGTGCATACTGCACTGTCTGGTCAGTCAAAATGCCATCTACATTCATAACCAAGAGGTTGCTTCTACCTGGTTGTGTAGAAGTGGAGAATGGTTCTTTTCTAACAACGATTAAGTCGTCATCACCATCGTTATCTAAATCGGCTGCCCACATATCTTTTTCTTCACCATCGCTGGTGGCGACAGTGGAAAGTATTAACCGGTTAGAAGTTTCATTTGACCAATCGAGCCACTGAGAATGGACAAAACTATAATTGAAACCCAATAAGAGGGTTAAGAGGATTTTTGTTGCTGTGATTTCTCTAAAGGTGAAAAAGGGAAATGATCTAAGGCAAGCTGAGTAGTTTTTTTTCATGCGAGTCAGGGTATTTGGTTAAGACGAATCTAAAGGGTTATATTTAGATACCTCTTACTTTGACAGGTTATAACAATAATTTAACAATAAATTTATTTCATGAGTGCATAAACATATTTTTAATAACTAAAATAGGACAAGCGGACGTTTATACCTTTTATTGTAAGCCATATCTATATTTACATCACTGCTACGTATGCAAGAAAGTTTCAGCATCAAAAAATGTACGTGTGAATTGTAAGATGTCAGATTCCATAGCTGCTTCAGTACAAAAGCATATCCGAACCCATTTATTAAAAGTGTTTCAGAAGAATTTCGAGCGCTTCAACAGAACTTGCCAATGTGAAGCTGACAGATTTCAGCGTAAGAATTCTTCGGGAATATCGGAACGTTGATCCATCTTCTTCATTTGAAATCTAGGAGGACCTGCTCCGGAAGTATATTTCGTGTCGCTAAATCACGGGCATCCATGATCAGATAAATAAGGTGGTAAAGGAATAATTTTATTCAATTTCAATAAGAAAAATGAGGCTGCCTCAGCAGGCAGCCTCTTGATTTTATTGGTAAGCCATAGTGCCTACTACCAATCTTTGTACTCTGACAGTGGATTGGGCAGGGCGTCTCTGATTACTAGTAAAAAGCTTTTTAGGCAAGCCTTCATAATCATTAAAATTGTTAACTTTATACTTGGAACCATTCGGCGGGGTATGGTTGTAAGGAGTTAATCAGTTCCTCTTTTTTCATATTAATCGATAGACGAGCCTATTCAGCAGCCGATTTTTTATTGTTATAATTTATCTCATAAACTTAACCACAATGAGACAGCAACTTCTTGAAGCATCACGAAAAAATTTTCAATTACCTGATTTGATATATCTTGTTTCTTTAAAATCCAAACACGTTGTTATTGTTTTGATATTTTGGCTTTTTTCTTTCGAACAGGTTTCAGGCAGCAATGTGACAGGATTAACTGGGTTCTATGCAAATGGACAGGTCTTTCTTACCTGGACCAATGCCACGAATGTTAATAATTATTATAAAGTCTACCGCTCTACCTCTCCTATTAACAATGGTTCGCAGCTAAGTGGCTGCGAGTATCTTGGGTGGACAAATCAATATAGTGCAAAAGATCACGATCTGAGCGCTCACTATGGACAAAACAAGTATCTCCGAATTGACTCCGCAGGTACTCCATTGCCGTCAACAAAAGGATTGTTCGTCGCCACCACCCTAGTGAAAGGCAGTTATTATTATGCTGTCACTGTACTGCTCAACCAAGAAGAAGACACCTCTATACTTGCCGGAAACACCTTGCCCTCTGCCATTTCAGAGCAGGTAAACAAGCCACAGCCGGTGTTTCAGCAGGTAATAAACATTAGTGGAGAAGCTGTTGAGCACTGGGTTAACTTCATGAGCTTTAAAAGATCTGTCTTAGAGCCACCAATTAATCCTGCTGGCTTCATGGCATCCGATTTCTTGCTTTATAGAAATAATAATACAGGCAACCAACCCCTATGCGTACAAATGCACGGTGGCGGAGGCGACCTTTTCACTAACATCGTCAATGTGACTTCAAACGAAATGAATATTAGCGTGGAAAATCTATTTCCAAGTGGTGAAGATGGCGGCTATTGGGGTGCCAATTCCAAATTCAATATTTATAAGGATCTCACAACTATACCGGCTTCAGGAATGAACCATAATTTTTTTCAGCAATTGTATAAAGATATTATAGAGTGGGCCATTCCACGCTTAAATATCGATTCAAATCGCATCTATCTGAGAGGTTCTTCACTAGGTGCATGCGGTGCTTTTGCGTTTACTATGACTTACCCTGAAAAAATTGCTGCCGTTTCGCTGGGTGTGCCATGTTTCAATGTAGGGTTTCAAAATGATTCGGCTGAAATCAGTTCCCTGAATATTGGGGGCAATAGCAGAATGAAAATTGATGAATTGTTTGGTTTAACCAGTACAAATCTGCCCTCGAACCTTGGAAATAATACATTCGATATGCTAAATGGGGCATGGGTAATTCATTCTTATCCTAAAAGAGATTATCCTTTCATATATGCCATGAACGGCAAGAATGATATCATTGTGGGGTGGACAGAGAAGACGATCTACTATGACTCAGTAAATGCTAACCCTGTCGGCGGATATTATTTTTGGGATATTCGCGATCATGGCGGAAATGGTAGTATTTGGGGCAATAATAACTTCGATCTATTCCGGTATCGTAAAAATCTATCTTATCCCGCCTTCTCTGATTGTAGTCTGAATGAGAATTATGGCAATGGCGCTGCAACCAGCGGAGCAGATTTTGGATCCGTCAATGGGATGTTGGATTGGGAAAATGAGATAGAAGAAGATGCTCAAAGCTGGGAGGCTAAGGTATTTGTCCGTGATTTATTGAAAGCCAACGGAGACAAGGTAGTCTATCCCAACAGCGGCATTGCTGATATAACATTGCGCAGGCTGCAGAAATTTAAT
>JACCZV010000324.1 GCA_013695775.1 Chitinophagales bacterium
CCATCACAAATAAAGGATACAATGTATGGAACGTTAGTGGTAGATGGCAGGCGTATGCTGCATGGGTCGGTGAGAGTTGACGTCAGGTTATAATCTAAGGAGCAATTATCACAATCACTTATTACCTGTAATACCCCCTTTGCATGTGTCCATGTTCCATAAGAAGACCAGTTGGTTTGAAAATAAGCTTGTGCTTCCTCCAGCGTCATTATTTCTGTACTTGTTAATACTGTTCCATCACAAGTAAATGTCAAAGTATATGGAACAGTTGTAGTGGAGGGAAGCATTACACTACAGGTGTCAGTGAGGGAGGAAGTTAAGTTATAATTAATTGAGCAATTATCACAATTACTTAACACCTGTAATATTCCCCCTGTACGCGTCCATGTGCCATAAGCCGACCAGTTATCAAGAGCATAGGCCAAGGCTTCGGACCGTGTGGCTACTTCCGTGCTCGTTTTCACAGTTCCATCGCAGGTAAATGTTAAGGTATATGGAATAGTGGTAGTAGCAGGAAGCATCACACTACAGGTGTCAGTGAGTGAGGAAGTTAAGGTGTAAGCAATCGAGCAATTTTCACAATTACTTTTTACCTGTAGTACTCCAGCTTTACCCGTCCACGTGCCATAAGCAGACCAGTTATTAAGAGCATACGACAGTGCTGCGGGCCGTGTTGCTACTACTGTGCTCGTTTTCACAGTTCCATCGCAAGTAAATGTTAAGGTATATGGAACAGTGGTGGTGGCCGGAAGCATTACACTACAGAGGTAGGTGATTCTATCATCAATTGACTCATTACCCCCATTACCTGCCGGTGATTTTCCACCTATATAACCAGGCGAATGCCGTGAATAAGAATTATTTAGAATTAAAGCGCACGCGATGAAAATTAGTAGTGATTTTTCCATGAAAATTTTGTAGTGAATAATAAATTATGGCCTAAGGGGGGTTATTGTCTTAGCTGGGTCGCCTCATATAGATTTATGGCTGCATTCCATTAACCGACGAGGTATGACGCAAAATGACTACACTCTTTTCACCTGGTGTATGCATCCAGCAGGTGCGAAATAAATGAAAAATCTTATTAATTTATAAATTTTTATAAAAAAAACACAATTATTTAACAAATAGCCTTTTAGGCATTATGGTAGTTTTTTTAATATTCCTTATAAGGTTTTGAACCGTTCCCTTTAACTGAAATTGTTAACCCTTAAAGGCTAACCATCATCAAAAATCCCTATGATTTACGCACTTCCACTTTTCCTTAACTACGAGTTGTCATTATAGGGAAGGTAAGCCGGCCTCAATTGTGCCTCACAAAAAATTCAAATGTAAGGTGTAGAAATGAGAGATAGTTATGCTGAAATCCCTGAGTAAGAGTTAGAGCTACAAGACCCGTGGAATAGCCTTGTCTAATGATTGAAATATCAGTGAAGCATAGGATGCCTTTCAAAAACTTTGCTCTGATCGAATAGGTATCGGAAGGTTGCAAGTTTACGGCTCTGGCTACATCCCAATTGCTTTGAGATAGCGAGCATCTTGGGATTAAAATCACCCTGCCACTGCAGCTCGAGTTCCGTATATTTATTTTTGGACTGAATAATTTTTGATGCCTCAACTATCATATAATAATCTATTCCGGAACCCTGCCATTCCGGTACTATGCCATATACAATTCCAACGAACCGGTTACATTTACCCGTGTATCTGTACCAGAGTAATTTTATCTTTTCCAATACAGAGAACTTTCCATTAAAGTGCCGGAATATCTGATTCAGGTCCGGAATATTCAGCCATACAGCAACAGGTTCATTTTTATGATAGGTAAACCACATAATATCCCTGTCAAGGATGGGCTTCATTTTATTAAATAGGCCGATGGCCTTTTCTGGAGAGATCTGCTTATTGCCTTCATGCTGTGCCCATGCCCTGTTATAGATGTGAGAAAAATCCCTTGCATACTTATCCAGATGGCGGCGATTTACCCGCTCGGCATGTATGTCTTTATTGTCACAGTGTTTTTGGTGGGCGGCATAAAATTTTTCCGGCAAACGAGTATCTACCCTAAGATGCCAGCAGAATTGGTTATAAAAGGTCTTAAACCCATATTGCTCAAACAGTTTCTGATAATAGGGGGCATTGTAGTTCATGCCATATAATGGAGAATGAAAACCATCGATCAAAAGCCCCCACCATTTATCACGCTCACCGAAGTTGATAGGGCCATCCATGGCTTCAACACCCAATTCTTCAAACCAATTTTTTGCCGTATCAAACAATAAAATGGCTGCCTGCTGATTGTTTATGCAATCAAAAAAGCCAATGCCGCCTGTTTTAAGGGTATCTCCTTTGTTTGTATAATGGGGATTAAGAAATGCAGCTATTCTACCAATATATTCACCCGCTTCATCTTTTAATAACCACCGCTTTGCATTACCATTGTTGAGGAGCTTGTTTTTCCTTTTATCGAATATGTCCAGAATTTCATGATTAAGCGGGCGAATGTAGTTCGGGTCATTTGCATATAGATGGACATTTACCTCAATAAATTTCTTTTCAAGAATTGGAGTAGTGACTTCAATAATTTGCATAATAGGTCTGTTTGGAATCAATTTCAAGATACTTAATTGTTCAAAAGTAGTTTCTGAATTATGGGAGCAGAAACGGATATTTAAGCCTTCCAAGCTTCAATTCGGAATTTATCCCTATAATATTGGGTATGGATTCTAATGATAACAGTTTTTGCATTCTGATGCTTTGGGTACAATAAAGGTTGCGGATATTGCAAGAAAAATTTGGGCGCTAATTAAAATTGGCAAAAGATTAAGAAACCTCCCATTCATCTCTGCCCTTTGTCTTATCTAAACAATTCGTGAATCTAACGATTGCCATCTAATAAAATCATAGGGTCTCATTTTCCATTATAGCGCAGTTCTTAATGGTATTTTGTGCATTTCTTATTCAACATGAGTGGAATTCAATGATTTATTTAATACCATTCCTTAATGCCATTTTTGGATGGTCGATTATTTCTGCATTGTCATGGTTCCTGTTTCATCCACGGACAAAAAAGAATTTTTTCATTATCGAACTCCAGGGCCTTATACCGAAAAAGTTACCTGAGTGGGGAAAGCATGCAGGGAGTTATGTTTCAAAAAATTTCCTGAATATCAATAAGCTAAAGGAAAGTTTGCTTGCACCGGAAAAGCTTAGCAGGATCAGCTTGATGCTTGAATCCAAAGTGGATGATTTTCTGCGAAACAAGCTGAAGGAGAAGATACCGGTATTTAGCATGTTCGTAACAGATGGATTGGTTGACCGCATGAGAGAGATTCTGATGAAGGAACTGGAGGCCATGATACCGGAACTGATAAATACCATAGCTGATGACCTTGAAAAAAGCTACGACATTGAAAAACTTATTAATGAAAAGCTGGAAAGCTATGCACCCTCTTATATTGAGGAAATTTTCAAGCGGCAAGCGGGAAACAGCATCACCCAACTGAAAATTTTCTGCGCGTTCTTAGGGTTTGTATTAGGTCTTCTGGAAGTATTATTATTAAATTATTCGTAATTAGAAGAAGTCCGGTTATTCTGTCTTTGAAACTGGGGGCTAGCCTGACCCGCCATCACTTTTCTCTTAGCTCTTGGGATTGTGGAAATGAACTAATTAATAAGCTAAATCTGTAATTAAGTGGAGATGGCGGGTCAAAGCACGATATAACAATAAGGAGGGTTACCCATTGTGATCACTTAATTTTGCCTTCTTAAAAAATACTTTGCCGGTCATTCAATCCCACTATAAACCACCATACTATTTACCTGGTGGTGATCTTCAAACAATAGTGCCCGCATTATTCAGAAAGGTTGATGGTGTGAATTATAGCCGCGAACGGATATTTACCGCGGATCATGATTTTCTTGACATTGACTGGCATGGGGCGGCTAAAAATAAAATTGCCTTACTGATTCACGGGCTCGAAGCATCTGCCGACAAGCCATATATGCGAGGCATGACCAAAGCGCTTTCAAAAGCAGGATTCAAATTAGCGGCAATGAATCTGCGCGGCTGCAGCGGACAATTAAATGTTCAGCCAAGAGCCTACCACAGCGGTAGCACTGATGATGTTGAAACTGTAATAAGTCACATCCTATTAAATAATGATTGTGAGCAGCTTGTTCTTGTTGGATTTAGCCTCGGAGGAAATCTTGTAATTAAATATTTGGGGGAGCACAAATCTGATCTTCCGGAAAAAATTTCCAGGGCAGTAACGATCTCCGTTCCTTGTGACCTCGAAGCAGGAGCTGCACGTCTTGATAAGCGGCTTTCTTTTATCTACAGGGATCATTTTCTTAAAACATTAAAAGAAAAACTTCAGCAAAGAAGCGAGCAGCTTCCATTTTTATTGACCTCTGATCAGATTAAAACCATCGGATCATTGCATGATTTTGATAATCTCTACACCAGCCGCATGCACGATTATCAAAATGCGCTTCACTACTATCGTTCCTGTGGTGCAAAAAATTTTATCGCAGACGTAACCATTCCTACGCTCATCCTTACAGCGAAGAACGATCCTTTCTTTACAAGTGCATGCCTGCCCTATGATGAATGTGAAAATCATCCGAATGTTTTTCTAGAGGTACCAGAGGAAGGAGGTCATGTAGGATTCTGCGTGGATTTTATTGCAGGGAAATATTATTCAGAATTTAGAGCTGTCGAATTTTTGACTTCATAAGATACAAGGACGTGATCGCTATGCCTAAAACGTTTAAGTATTTATATAATCTTATCTTATTCCTTCACCCTTTTTGTATAGTTAAAGTAACCCTTACGACCCAAATCTTCCTGCAAGTGTGAATTCAGAAGATTCTATTTTTGTGAACTTGAGATCTTAGCTCAGTTGGTTTAGAGCGCTTCCTTGACAGGGAAGAGGTCGTGGGTTCGAATCCCTCAGGTCTCACTTCCATAATATAATTCAACTGGAGATGAGCCATTGAATCAACTATGAAGCTATTGCTATAACTTAAATGATTAGGCAGTAACAACAACCCTGCTTCAATGTCGTTAATTTGCCCTACATTCGTAACCAGATAGTTGACGTAAGCCCTACAAAGAGAGTTCTCCAAAAAGCTTTGCTTAATTACGCGAAACCACTTCATTCCTCTTTACACTAAATCCTTGATAAGAAATAAATGCAAGTATTACAACCAAACACCGACCCCATATATATAGAGAGTCCGATGAGCACGCTTGATCGTTTCCTGATGCGTTTTCTGAGTGATAAACGAGATCTACCTTTTGCGTATGTAACCCTTCAGATAACATTCACCATTATTCCTATAGCTGTGATGCTCTATCTGCCTTTCATTCCTGCTTCTCTCTGGTGGATTCTTGCGGCGACATATGTATATCTGAACAACTTTACATTCAAGGGGTCTTTTGGCCTGATGCTGCATTGTACCAGCCACAGAAAATTTTTTAACAAGAGGTATTCTTTTTTTAATCATTACCTCCCGTGGATTGTGGGGCCCTTCTTCGGACAAACCCCCGAAACATATTATAGCCATCATATATTTATGCATCACCCTGAAAATAATCTCGAGCCGGATCAAAGCAGTACAATGGCATATCAGAGAAACAGCTTTAAAGATTTTCTAAAGTACTTTTTTGATTTTTTATTTCTTGGGTTAGTAAAGCTCATAAGCTATTTTAAGAGGCATAACCGGCATGTGCTCATCATCAAATGTTTAATGGGAGAATTTTTATTTATAGGGTTATGTGTAGGACTCTCCTTCATCAGCTTACCTGCCACGCTTGTGGTTTTTATTACCCCATTCATTATTTCCCGCTTTATTATGATGCTTGGAAACTGGACTCAACATGCATTTATTGCTGCAGAGGATCCTGGCAATCCTTATAAAAATTCAATTACCTGTGTAAACAATAATTACAATCATAAGTGTTGGAATGATGGTTACCATACTTCACACCATGTAAGACAAGGCATGCACTGGACGCAGCATCCTGAGCATTTCATCAAAACGTTAGGGGAATACGCAAACAATAGATCCATAGTATTTCAGGGAATCGGAATTCTTGAAATCTTCTGGTTTCTGATGCGTGGCAATTATTATGCTTTGGCAAATCATGCTGTTAACATCAACAACCAATTTTCATCTAACGAAGAATTTATTCAGCACCTCGTGGATCGCTGTAAGCGTATTGAGTAAAGGACACCCCGATATATTTTGGTCCCATTATCCAAGGCTGATTGAAGCTTTCTTGATTTGATCATTGGACCGGGCGTAACCAATTCAAAAAATATCCCATAGTCATTGGATGTATATAACATCATTGTGTAAGATTGAATTCATGCATGCTTCTTATACATCATATGATATACACCACTCCATTGTAGGTATTGGATGACCATGACAATCACCAAATAAAAGGAATATAATGGTAAATAAATACAAGAGCATTATAATGTGGAAATGTTTTTGCGGCCTTTGACTAATTTATTCTAAATTTGATTAACTAAAACTCAAAAACCATGAAAAAATATTTACCTATGCTTGTATTGTCTGCAATCATCTCCATATCTGCATCAGCACAATGGATTGAGCAGGCAACAGGATTTGCCGTGCCCACAGGCATTAATCAAATTGTAATAGTTGATACCTCCACCGTGTGGGCTACGGCTCAGGAACTTACTGGGGCCAGTATCCGCGATTTTACCCGTACCAATAATGGTGGAGCTACATGGATACCGGGTACTGTGGAAGAAGCTCCTAATGATAATACATGGTCAGGCTTATCAGCAATTAGTGCTGATACTGCTTGGGCTTTATTTTTTAAAAATGCGGGAGATTTTTTGGGCGGGGGTGTTTGGAAAACCACTGATGGTGGTGAAACATGGAATCAGCAAACATCCGCTTTTGGCAGCAATTCTTTCCCCAATGTTATTTACTTCTGGAATGGTAATGAGGGGCTTACAATGGGAGATCCCGTAAATGATGAATTTGAAATATATACAACTAATGATGGAGGTGACACATGGAATCTCGTTAATGGTTCTGAAATTCCCGACCCGCTACCAGGTGAATTCGGACTTGCAAGATCTTTCGCAGTTCGTGGTAATGTATTATGGTTTGGTACCAATGCCGGAAGAATCTATATGACCACCGATTTTGGGGAAACCTGGACTGTTCTTTCCACAGGTAGTTCCGATGGGATTTCTACTGTAGAATTTGCGAATGAAATGGTCGGCTGGGTTGAACTTATTGATCCACAAACCTTCGCTTTTAAGTCTATTATGCGCACTACTGATG
>JACCZV010000330.1 GCA_013695775.1 Chitinophagales bacterium
ATTTAATTTCAGCTCATCACATCGTGCTTCAGTTAAAGGAGAGCACACTAATCCTCTGCCCTCTTTGGACATGAAGTTTATAATCTCAGGCGTGGCATTACGGGCTGCGGTAACAAAATCACCCTCATTTTCCCGATCCTCATCATCTACAACGATCACCAGCTGGCCATCTCGAATGTCTTCGATGGCGGCTTCAATAGAATCGAGCTGGAACTTATTGGTTCCGTTCAGTTGGTTCCCAGACATTGTCTTTAACTCCAATTAAATATTTAAAAAACCCGGTCAGCAATGCTAAATTCATCAGGTAAAAATGACTTATGTATCGTAAACCAAAAAAATGAATCTTTAGTTTTCGCAGCACCAGATCAAGAACAGGAAGCATGAATAAAAATGTTTGTATCCAAAAGCATCCACGATAAAATTGATGATCAGAAGATAATACAAAGCTACTCAAATAGCATAGGATCAAAAGCAAAGGACCCAGCCATCGCAATACCTTATGCGACCAAAAAGCAAATGCTACTCCGCCTTTATATGGTGACAACAGCCGGATAAATCGCGCGAAGTTTTGAAAGTTACCCGCCGCTATGCGGGTTTTGCGCCTGAACTCTTCAGTAATTTTATTGCTAACATCCTCATAGCATATAGCATCTAACTCATTGATCGCCTTTCCACCCTGCTCAATCACACCCATAGTAATATAAAAGTCATCTACGAGGAAATTGACGGGTGTAGGTAAAAAGAATCTTTTCCTCATTGAATAGCAGCCACCAAAGGCCCCCATCATTGCACCCCACAAAATGCCCTCATTATATTTTAGTCTGTTCTCTAAGATCTGATAACTGCTCTCCTGCCGTGAGATTCCATCAGATTTTATTGTGGGATTTAAAATATTACCAGCCACAAGAGCTATGTGCTGCTCTTTATAATGTTTAACAAGATTATATAGCGTTTCACGGGTAAAGAAAACGTTCGCATCGGTAAAAATAAATATCTCTCCTTTAGCCTCTTCGGCAAGCTGGTTGATGATTGCTATTTTCCCCATTCTCTCTTCAAAATGGATCAGTTTTAGGTGCTTGAGGTGATTTTCGTATTGACGTAAGATCATAGCGGTTCTATCCGAACACTTGTCTAATCCAATGAGCCATTCTATTTTTTCAGGAGGAT
Organism: Chitinophagales bacterium; assembly: GCA_013695775.1. GTDB lineage: Bacteria > Bacteroidota > Bacteroidia > Chitinophagales > UBA10324 > JACCZZ01. The sequence goes on from JACCZV010000330.1 coordinate 1,168, forward strand.
AGGAAGTCTGTAGTGTAGACTCTATTTTTTGCTGAATCACTTTTTCCTCATTATAAACAGCTAACAGAATTGAGATAAACGGTAAGTCATCTTCCAATAAATACACATTAAGGTTCTGCGATTTCCTGGAGGCAAAATATTTTAGAAGAACCGGGTAGAAGATATAACTGTGAAATAGAAGGATTGCTGAAAACCAGAAAATAGCCGCGAAAAAGATCACGCGAGAAGGTGGTTGTAGAATTTCAGCAAGTCTTTCACGAGATTTTCATTGTCATACTGCAGCTTCACAAAAGTACGGCTATTCTCCCCTATCCTTAAGCAGACTTCGGGTTCTTTAAGACATCTTTTGATTTGTCTTGCAAATGCATCTGCATCATCTGCAATAAGAATATTTTCATCATTGGTGGCATTGATGCCCTCTACACCCATGGTCGTAGAGATCACAGTTTTCCCTTCAGCCATTGCCTCAAGAATTTTTACACGAATACCGCTTCCAGAAAAAAGCGGAACTATCATCATTGATTTACTTCTTATGAAAGCCCTGGAATTTTCTACTTCGCCAACCATTTCAACATTCGGATAATGGTTATCAGGAAAATCAGGAGGGAAATTTCGGCCGGCGATAAAAAATTTGAGATCTGAGGATTGACTTTGCACCTTTGGCCAGACTTTATCGAGGAACCATTCTATGCCTTCCCGATTCGGCAGCCAATCCATAGAGCCGATGTAGCATATAGATTGTGATGAGTTAGAAGGGTTTGTTTCTGCAAGGCTGCCATTTAATTTCATTCCAACAGGACAGCAGTGAATGGGCAATTTACAACCCATCTCCACGAATTTTGCTGCATCAACTTCCGATATCGGGACCAACGCATCACACGAGTTTAAATGGTAAATCTCAAACTCTTTCATGCGTGTTGCCAGAGTCTGAAGATACCACTTCTTTGCACCTGGCTTCGCCATTATTGAATTGCGTTCCCATATCAGATGTTCGATGTTATGTGCCCGCAATACTACTTTGGCTTTGGAAAACTTTCGAACAGACAATAGGTATGGAAGCAGATACAAACCCTCTAACTGCACAATATCAAAATTGTTTTCACGGAAAATCCCTGAGAGCAGTCTTTCGAAATCGGGTGAAACGAAGCGCTGTATGTTATAAGCATCACCCATAAGCAAGCTTCTTAAGGCATCCCACCAATTGACATCCGTATCCAGCAATACAGAATGAAAATCGGCCAACTGCTGATTTTCTACGGGCAATTCATCTGGCGGAAAGAAATGCTTCTTTGTATTTATTGCAGCTACCGTCACCTTTTGTCCGGCTTCATAAAAGCCTCTTGTTAATTGATGGATAGCAATCACTTCTCCATCACGCAGTGGGAAAGGAAACTTCTTACATACTTGTAGAATCTTCAAGCAGGTGATCTTTAGGAGCACAAAGTTATATTTTGGATTGCGGATTTATAGTTTGAAAAATTCTGCTACGTTTTTCCATATTAGGAAGAAGACATATTTCAAAAGATGCTCGGGGTGAGCAAGAAGCTGCAAATTGTCCGGTTCATTATGTAACTCAAAAGTATAATCAGTTAATACGATAAAATACTTTGAAAATAGAGTACATCTAAAGCCATAATCTAAAATCACTGATGTTTATCGAGTGCTTCTTTGTAAACTTTCAAGGCACGCGCACGTGCTGCCTTATGGTCTATCATGGGTGCAGGGTAGGTAAACTCTTGAAATTCAGGAACCCACTTTTTTATATAGTTAAGATCCGGATCAAATTTTTTCACTTGCAACACAGGATTAAAAATGCGGAAATATGGTGCCGCATCAGCACCCGTTCCTGCTGCCCATTGCCAGCCGCCGTTATTGGAGGCGAGATCATAATCTAAAAGTTTCCTGGCGAAATACGCTTCGCCCCATCGCCAGTCTATCAGCAGATCTTTGGTTAAAAAGCTTGCAACTATCATCCTCACCCTGTTGTGCATAAATCCTGTCGCATTCAGCTCCCTCATGCCCGCATCCACAATCGGAAAGCCGGTTTCACCGATCATCCATCGAATGAAATCCGATTCATTATTAATCCACTTAATAAAGTCATATGATGGTTGAAAGGCGTGAGTGACAACCTTAGGAAAATGCCAGAGGATCATCTGATAGAAGTCGCGCCAGATCAGCTCATTCAAATATTTGGCGTTTAAGAGTGTAGCTCTTACCGCCATTTTACGAATACTTATGGTACCGAATCTAAGATGAACACTCAGCCTCGAGGTACCAATCATCTCAGGAAAATTGCGGGTTTCATGATAGTTATTTATCAATTCATCACTTACGAAATCAGATGGAAAAATAGCAACAGTAGCATGGAAGCCCAGTTGGTCAAGGGTGGGAATATCAGTAGGCGACATTCGGAAATAGTTGGAACAATATTCTTCATGATCATAACTTTTTAGGGGAAAAATTGTTCAGCTTCTCTTTCCATGCTTTGCTATATGGGGTCCACACAGTATAAGCAGTTAAATCATTTTTTATAACCTCTGATTTTTCAAAAATGACCTGGTCTTTGAATGTATGAAATGAAATTCCTTTGGTGAGCAGGAGACGTTTTACCTTTTCATCTCTCTCTCTTGCATAAGGTTCATAATCGTGATTTGAATATACCGCACCAATAGAAAATTCTTCTGATAAGCGCTTCCAAATTATAATAGGTTTGTCATGTTCTACCAATAATGTACTTCCAAGTTCAGTCAATTGATGATGTAGATGGGTAATTACCCGATGAATAAAATCTACCCTTTTGTCGTGCTTATCGTCCAGCAGGTCTAAAATATCTGTATCAAATATGAAGAGAGGCAAAACAGGTAGACCCGCTTTTAATGCGTGATATAATCCTGCATTGTCTTCTAAACGGAGATCACGGCGAAACCAGAAAAAATTGATGAGGGCCATTTTTTGTTGAGCATCTTTTTCAGATGGTGTAACGTATTATGACTTTGTATGTTTAGGACATTATGTTCATAGCTGATGAAAAAATACTGTCACCCCGATGGGGTTTAAATTTTATATAATATCTGTTCCTGCCATACTGTCGTCCCTCCGGGACTTGCGGCTGCAAAGAGCATACGTGTAGGGAATAGCTCCGTAATAAGCGGAAGATTGTAGCATATGTCTCCTGGACTTGGGGAAGATTACAAAGAGCCTCGGAGGGGCGAAAGTATGGGAGCAGAGAACAAGATTCACACAGCCCAAGAGGGGCGAAAGTATGGTAGCAGAAGAACAAGATCACACAGCCCCAGAGGGGCGAAAGTATGGTAGCAGAAGAATAAGATTCACACAGCCCCAAAGGGGTGAAAGTATGGTAGCAGAAGAACAAATTCACACAGCCCCAGAGGGGCGAAAGTATGGTAGCAGAAGAATAAGATTCACACAGCCCCAGAG
>JACCZV010000001.1 GCA_013695775.1 Chitinophagales bacterium
GATTCTATTGAATTTCTGGAAGCCCCAAGAATTAAGGGTTTGCTGAAAAAGTATTGCAAGTTTTTGCCCGTAATGATCCGCTTTGAAAAGGAGATTATTAACAACACGGAACCCGCATGGACAAAAAAACCAGCCCTTCTCGCCGACAATGATTACCGGTTGTTCTATCGTGAATTGTATCCTTATGCAGATGATCCTCTTTTCCACATTCATTTAAATGTGGATTATCCATTCAACCTAACGGGAATCCTCTATTTTCCAAAGCTGAAGAACAATTTTGAAGCGGAAAAAGACCGGATTCAACTCTACAGCAACCAGGTTTTTGTGACGGATTCAGTAGAAAACATCGTTCCTGATTTTCTGATGATGATGAAAGGTGTCATAGATTCACCCGATATACCACTCAACGTATCACGAAGTTATCTGCAGAATGATGCCAATGTTAGGAAGATCAGCGCTCACATCACGAAAAAGGCAGCAGACAAGCTGGAGGAATCATTTAAATCGAATCGTGAAGATTTTGAGAAGAAGTGGGACGATATCAGAATTTTCATTCAGTACGGAATGCTCTCTGATGAAAAATTTTATGACCGTGCTAAAAACTTCTGCCTTTTAAAAACCACCGACGGAAAATATTTCACGATAGATGAATATACAGAAAAAATAAGAGCTCAGCAAACGGATAAAGACAAGAAGCTGGTCTACTTATATGCAACAGATCCGGTGCAGCAGCATTCGTTTGTTACGGCCGCCAAAGGTCGTGACTATGAAGTACTTTGGATGGACAGCCCGGTAGATGCGCACTTCATTGGCTTATTGGAACGAAAGCTTACTGATGCCACCTTTTCAAGAGTTGATTCGGATACTATAGATAAGCTCGTAGACAAGCAGGACGCGATGCCTTCAAAGTTGACGAAGGAACAGGAGCAAGCATTGGAGGCTCTGATTGAGAAAATGGCAGACAAGGAAAAATTTAAAGTTTCATTCGAGTCACTTAGTGAAAACGATTCGCCTCTTATAATCACGCGAGACGAGTTTGCACGTCGAATGCGCGATATGAGTGTGCACGGGGGAATGAATTTCATGGGAGACATGAAAGAAAATTTCAACCTTATAGTTAACGCGAACCATCCGCTGGTCTCAAAAGTTTTGCTTGAGCCTGATGGCATAAAACAGCATCAGCTTATGCACCAGGCATTCGATCTGGCCATGCTTTCTCAAAACTTATTAAAAGGAGAGGAGCTAACAAGGTTTATTCAACACAGCCTAGAGCTGATGCGCTGAGGTGCACTGTCGCAATTCCGTACCAGTTAATTCACGTGCACCGTTATCTTGCATTATACTTTTCTATCGTGTAGGTTTGACGCATGAAGCAAATCGTGCTGCCGTATGCATCAACAGGGTATTTCAGCAAAGCGGTTTCAGATTATTTGAGAGAGGCAGATGAGATAAAGCCCTTTTATGAATATTCTCCTAAGCTTCCTTCATTTTCAAATGTTATTAAAAAAAGAAGTGACTTTTTCACCGATAGAGAAGTATTGTACGAAGCATTGCTAAAGCAGCACGAAATATTTAAAGATGAAAAAAGTTTAAAATCAGTCTTTCAAAATATCGAATCACTAAAGGATGGCAACACATTTACGGTCACCACTGCACATCAGCCGAATCTATTTTTAGGCCCGCTCTACCTAATATATAAGATCATTGGTGTCATTAACCTCGCAAAAAAATTGAGAGACCATTTTACCTCCCATCATTTCGTGCCGGTATACTGGATGGGTAGTGAAGATCACGACAAGGACGAGCTTAATCATATTCATTTATTTGGTAAAAAATATAGCTGGGATACCGATCAGGAAGGTGCATTTGGCCGGATGAAAACGGCTTCCCTTAATAATTTGATTACTGAGATAGGATCAATATTGGGAAATTCAGAAGATGGGAAAGCCTGTACAAATCTTTTAATCCAATCCTATCTGGAAGAAGAAACTATTGCTGCTGCAACACGAAAGCTCCTGTATCATTTTTTTGCAACTGATGGCTTGGTGGTGCTGGATGGGGACGATGCATCATTAAAAAGCTTGCTTGTTCCGGTGATGGAGAAAGACCTGTTTCATCAATCTTCCTTCCCTGAAGTTAACACAAGCAACACATATTTTTCGAAACACTATGCTTCGCTTATTACACCGAGAGAAATCAATCTTTTTTATCTTGATTCGGAAATCCGCCAGCGCATCATTAAGGACAACGGTAGATGGCAGGTTCTGCATACGCCGATTTCTTTTTCTGAAGATGAATTGCGTGAATTGCTGCATTCGCATCCAGAAAAATTTAGTCCTAATGTTGTATTACGCCCAATCTACCAGGAATTGGTGCTGCCGAATGTTGCCTTTATAGGCGGAGGAGCTGAAGTTACCTACTGGATGCAGCTCAGATCACTATTCGAGATATATAACATCCCCTTCCCGCTCATACTTCTTCGCAATTCTGTACTCTGGATTGATCAGGGCAACGCGCAAAAGATGAAAAAGCTGAATATTTCAGTAGAAGAAATGTTTAAGCCACCTGATCTTCTGATTAAAATGTTTGTTCAATCGAAGGTTGGAGAGTTGGTTTCTCTAAAGGAGGAAAAGTTGAAGCTTGGCAACCTGATGGAGCATACCATGAATAAAGGGCTGCAGATAGATGGCTCGTTGAAAGGAGCCATAGAGGCTGAAAAGATTAAAATGCAAAAGTCACTGGAAATGATTGAAGATAAGCTTCGCAAATCAGCAGCTAAGAAAGAAGAAACCTCTATTCAACAGATTCATTCCTTAAAGGAAAAGTTTTTCCCACAAAATTCTCTGCAAGAGCGGCATGATAATTTTCTTTCGTTTTACCTGCGTGCGGGTGATGGTTTTTTTTCTGAGCTCAAATCAAATCTCGATCCCCTGAATCAACAATTTTCTATACTCATTGATGAAGCTTAAGATTTTATAGGGCCTTAGTTATATTTTCCCATGCGCAATTAAAACTGGTAATGACAAACGAACAGACCGCGATAAAGACAACATGGTTTAGCATTTTAACAAATACGACTTTAGCTATCATTAAAGGGGTTACCGGATATTTTGGAAATTCATATGCACTAATAGCTGACGCCATTGAATCAACTGCTGACATCTTTTCTTCCTTTTTAGTTTTATTAGGACTTAAGTATGCAAGTAAGCCCGCTGACAAAAATCATCCATATGGACATGGACGAGTAGAACCTCTGATGACATTTCTTGTTGTTGGCTTTTTAATAACTTCTGCCACAATAATTGCTTACGAAAGCATAGAAAATATTCAGACACCACATAACACGCCTAAACCGTATACGCTTATTATTCTTGGTGCAATAATTATTTGGAAAGAAATTTCTTATCGGTTAATCACTAAGAAAAACATAGAAATAAACAGTTCATCATTAAAAGCGGATGCCTGGCATCATAGAAGTGATGCTATAACATCGGTTGCTGCATTCATTGGAATTTCCATTGCTTTGATATTAGGAAAAGGATATGAGTCAGCAGACGACTGGGCAGCACTTTTTGCATCGGCATTTATTTTTTATAATAGCTATCTGATCTTCAGGCCTGCGCTTGGTGAAATTATGGACGAACATTTATATGATGATTTAATCGTAAAAATCAGGGAGCTATCCGTGAGAGTAGAAGGGATTATAGACACAGAAAAAATTTTAATTCGGAAAGCGGGAATGAAATATCATGTAGACCTTCACGCCACTGTTTACGCTGACATTACAGTTAAACATGGGCACGAAATAGCTCATAAGCTCATAAAAACTTTGCATCAGGAAATTCCGGAATTAGGACAAATTTTAATACACATTGAACCGAATGAGTAAAAAAGGCGGTATGCATTGTTGGTAGGCAATAGAATATAGGGTAGAGTAAATTTAATCATCGGCTAAAAGGAGTAGTAAAAGAATATTGGACATGACAATATCTGATATCGTTCTTTTTCAATAAACTAAATAAAAGGAAACACCAGGCAGTAACGAAGGCTATAAATACGTATAAATCTTTTGTAGGGTAAGAGTAGATTGAATAATAGACTCTTATCTCCTTCTAATTTAAATAGAATTGACACCTGCAAAAAAATTACTGTTTCACAAATTTTATTGTAGCTGAATTATTTTCTATTTTAACAGTAAGGAAATAAAGCCCAGGCGACAAATCGTTTACAGATAAGGTAAAAAGATTTTCATTGAACTTCCCGTTTTCTATCTTTACTCTTTGGCCCATCGCATCAGTAATTAAAATTGTGGCTTGCTTATTCTCTGAAAGCATTTCGCTGATAAGGAGTTGATCTGAAACAGGATTGGGATAGACTCGTAATGTTGAGGAAGTGTTGATTTCTGATGTTAAAAGTGCAATATCATTGAGCAAGCGTGCGACCAAGAAGTTTAGATATTCATTAGTCGCCAATAAAATTTTTCCGTCAGGTTGCAATCGAAGAATACTATAACCATGTAGGTATATTGGAACAAGGGCGATGCCGTTTGCTCCAAAGGTTAAGTCAGCACTTCCATCATTAAGGAACCGAGCTACTTTAATATCAGATCCTGCATCATATCCTGCAGCAATTAAAATTTTACCATCGGGCTGAAGTTCCACTGTCACCTTACCAAAAAAAATTGAATCTGGTAAATAAAGATATCCGTTCTCAGCAAACGTACTATCAATAGTCCCATCTTCAGTAAAACGAACTATCGAATTATACGCCTGGTCACAACCTGTAACAACAAAATCTATTTTGTTGTTATTTTGTAGTAGCATTAGACTTGGAGCTGAACAATTAGTTATAATGGTTTCACTTCCGTTTACACCAAAGCTGTTATCAAACGAACCATCAGCCTCAAGCCGACTAAGCAGTGAATAAACAGAGCTTCCTGGGTCAGAGTATATTGAGTTACAATTAATCTTTCCATCACTGCGAACTTCAATGAACAAACGATAATCGTCTTCTGCTAAATCAAATGTGATCATTCCGTTGTCACCGAAAGAAGAATCCACGCTACCATCGCCATTCAACCGCTGAAGAAATACATTGGAGCTGGTGCCAGCGAAGCCAGGGAGTGAATGAAGTTGAAGTGCAGCAAACAGCAATTTTCCATCTGGTAGCAATTTTAAATCTGTACAGAAAACCATATCGTCACTATCAAAAGGGAAATTCAATCTCAAAATGCCCTTAGCGCCAAATGTGGTATCAACGGTTCCATCAGCATGCAGCTTGTGAAGGAATACTGCGGGTGAATAATTAAGAAGTTCTTCCTCGGGAAAGATTTCCGTACCGTTGATGAAGTTTAGAAAAGAGTTTTGCGCAACATAAATACGTAATGAATCAGCTGCAATGATGACAGCAGGGTCACCTTCAGTAGTGGTGCCCGTAAGTACTCGCTGGTTAGGGAGATAATAACCGTTGGCGTAATAAGAGGAGTCAAGTGAACCATTGTCATTTAAGCGGAAAAAACAAAAATCATAATTCCAGTTATTAACTGTTCCTGCAACTAAAATTTTTCCATCATTCAAAACAAGGAAATCTTCAGGGTCATCGGAGCTGTAAGTGTTTTCTATAGTGGTATAGACTCCTAAATTATTTCCGCCAAATACTGTATCGGGTGTGCCATTAGGTAAAAACTGAGAAACGCTAACAACATCATTCCCATTCTCAAAACCAGTACCGGTGAGAAGAATTTTACCATCAGCAGTTCTTACTCCATTAACCTGAATAGATTCTCCGCAATGAAATGTCTTTCCGGCTATGCCATTTAGTCCATAATCAGGATCAAGTAATCCATTGGCTAACACGTGAAACAATACAGGCTCATAGTACGCACCATTGAAAATTGTTCCGCCTACGATTGCTGTTGAATCAGCACTAGGAAAAACAAACCAGGCAAAATTGTTTTCGCTTCCCGTATAGAGCGTATCAATACCATTGTTATTGAACGAAGAATCGAGCGTTCCATCAGGCAACAACTGCCAGCAAAGGATGCTGCTTTCATGGACAGTTTCACGATGCCCCACTACCATAATTTTCCCGTCGGGCATGTATGCTACATCCTGGCCAGCCAAAGCATCATCACTATAAAACTCTGCGATCCCATTACCAGCAAAAGTATTATCTGGTGAACCGTCTTCATTCAATCTTGCAACAAACATTTTGCTGTCAGCAGTGCCCGTTACGAGCAGTTTGCTGTCAGGCTGCTGTTTAACAGCGAAGACATAACTATTTGCCAGCGATGTAAAAGCGTATTTACCTGAGCCATTAAATGAATTATCCCACGAACCGTCATCATTAAGGCGCTCAACCTCCGCAACAGAATTTATATTCATACCACCGACAACTATTTTCCCATTCGTCTGTATACACAAGGCTCGATTCCCGAAAGTAAGTCCTGTAAATTTCTTTCCTCCTGTTCCGAAAGTTAAATCCAGAGAGCCGTCCGGCATCAATCGATACACAAATATTTCGTCGCCATATAAATTATGGTGATAGGCATACACCAGGATTCTATTCATGCTGTCAACTTCAAGAGCTCTACCCATATAATTACCCGGGAGGATGTGAAGCTTGCCCTCGTTTCCGAATGAGGAATCCAACATTCCACCTTGGTTCAATCTTAACAGATAACTATTCCCTACCGAGTATGAGAGAAGAAGGATTTTTCCATCAGCAGTAAGTGCAACATCCTTTGCCCTGTCAGTTGTAAAGTCAGGATGCAGACTGATTTTTCCGTCTACTCCAAAAGTTGGGTCGAGCATTCCGGGTTGTGCAGAAGCAATTTTTAAAATAAATAGAAGTACGATCAATATAATTGAAGACAGCCTGATTTTCATATAAATAGTTTAACGGATTTAAAACTACGATTATAATTTAGTCTATTGTACTACGATAATCAACTTGGAACGGAAAAGTCATTTAATTCTTGAAGCAAGTCGCACATGTAAACTCCACTTGGTAAGTCAACAGTGTTAACAAAATGATAGGTGTAAACATGCCTGAAATGGGATTAGAGTTCGCTCTGCCACATCAGATATTCTAATACTGGTACATCACATGTAAATATAACCTTAGTCATGTTACTGTAAAACCTACAGCAGAGTATCATACATACATCATTTTGACAGTATCCATCCGTTGTTATAAGGTATTCTTTCTACTTCAACTTATTGAACAATGAAAACGAAAAATCAAAT